>DAOWBV010000009.1 GCA_030633885.1 Planctomycetota bacterium | reverse complement strand
TGATTGTTTTCCCCGGTTCATATTTATGCACACATGATATATATATATTCTGATTATGTCAAATAAAAATACCTGTCTAGTAGAATTTTTTGGATGCTAATTTCTTTGACCTGTTCAAAAACATCTGCTATGATTTACTTCTGGTTTAGTATTCAATGAAAATTTGATTCAATACCGCGTTTTATCCTCCTTTCGGGGAGTGGAGCGGGTTGTTTGTCGTTCAGATTGGAATTAATTATTGGCGGTTGGCTGGTGTAATTTTATTGATTTGTTATGTTATTTTGGTTAAACTATAATTTAATGTTTTGTCCGGGACGCTCCATTCCTGAACTGATCAAGTGTTGGATGAAATGCGGGAGGGGAGATATAATATGAAAGTCCTGGTGACCGGCGGCACCGGTTTTATCGGCAGCCATTTGGTGGCTTATTTAGTCAAGAAAAAGTATGACGTATTTTGCCTGATTCGAAAGAGTAGCAGCCTTGATTGGCTGCGAAAGTTACCGGTAAAATACATTTATGGTGATCTTTCTTCTAAAAGTTTATTGACGGCGGCTTTTAAAAAAGCCGGTGACGGTTTTGATTATATTTATCATCTGGCCGGTGTTACCAAGGCCGGGAAAAAAGAATTATATTACCGGGAGAATTTTTTAGGTTCGCGAAATTTAATCGAAGTCGTCGCCCGGGACTATCGCCAGCGGTTGAAAAAGTTTTTGGCGGTCAGCAGTCTGGCGGCGGTTGGACCGGCGGTGAACGGTCGGGCCGTAACCGAAGAATCCGAGTGTCGTCCGATCGCGGATTATGGACTGAGTAAATTACAGGGCGAACGGGCTATCCTGAAATATTCAGCGGATTTACCTATTACGATTATTCGCCCACCGGTGGTTTACGGGCCGCGCGACCGTGATCTTTTTGTTTATTTCAGAACGATTAACGCGGGTGTTAAACCGATTGTTGGACCAAGAAAATATTTTAGTATTATTTATGTAAGTGATCTGGTCGCGGGTATCAACCAAGCGGCGGAGAGTGAAAAGGCAGTCGGCCGGATCTATTTCATGGCGAACCAGAAATATTATTCCTTTGAGGATATCGGCCGGTTAGTTCAGCAGGCTTTAGGTAGGAAAGTGATTACTTTAAAATTGACTGATGGACTGGTTGGTTTCCTGGCTGCTTGTTCAGAAGGTTTGAGTCGGATCCAAGGAAAAACCACTATTTTCAACCGGCAAAAGGCCCGGGAAATGGCCCAGCGTTTCTGGATTTGTGACACCAGCCGGGCCAGATCTGAACTGAACTTTATGACCCGGGTATCTTTGACGGAAGGTGTTAAACAAACGGCTGATTGGTACCGGTCGCATGATTGGTTGAAAAATTAAATTAAAAATTTAAAAGGAGGAGATGATGGCAGTTACAAATCAACCAGGACAACAACGTCCGTTACTTTTTCACGTATTGGTCGCGGCGGTGAACGAACCGACTTTCAACCAGGCATCGGTCGAATTTGCCCGTGAGTTTAATATGGTATTGACTGTGGCGGCTCAAATATTGAACAGCCCGCCGATAGTTTTCCTGACGGATTTGACCAAAAGTGATCTGGATGCTATTCGAGTGAAGTTAATCAAGCTTTCTCATCCCAGTCTGGGGATTGAGTTTCTGGTAACGACCAAATTATCCGCGACTATTCCCCGTGTTATGTGGCCTAACCCACCGCATTTTTTAAAGTCCGCTACCGGGGAAGTAATTCGTTACGTTGATTTTCAATGGCGGGGTAACGCGTTTGCCTGTCCTAATTGCGCTGAGACTTTTGTTTTTCGACGAATGGGTAATCCGTTTGTTCGTTTCCAGAAAGCGAAGCAGGAAAAAGCAACCGGTCAGGGTTCGGTTCCAGCTCCGTTGCCGCCAGCCCGGTCTGTGGGTTCGGATCCGGCTGTGTCGGAACCGGCCAGTGTGGCCGTTGGTGATTCAGATGAAAACGTAATGGAATTACAACCTATGGCTGACGATGTTGAAATACCGATTGAAGAAGCGCCCGTGAATGAAGACGGAGTCATGGAATTAGCTCCGATCGCAGAACCGGATGAAATCGGAAGTGAGGGTGTGCCGGAACCGATTGATATTTTGGAGACCTTAGATGAAGTCGAACCATCGGTATCGACTGATCCGACGGCGCCGACCGCGGAAGAACCAATGGAACTTAACGCGGATGATCTGGTTGACGCTCCGCTGGTTGAAGAGACCGTGGTTGCGGAAGCTAATTGCAGTGTTTTCTTATCCAATATTGCTCAAAAAGACAAAAAAGAAAAAGCCGCAAAGGTGATCTCCGAGGTAAAAGGGATTTCGCTGGCGGAAGCTAAAAAATTGGTCAATCGGGTTCTGGTCCCGGTACTGAAAAACGCACCTGAAGAACAGGCGCGTAACTGCCTGGAACAGTTCAAGAAAATCGGTGTGGCTGGGCGGATTACCCGAAAAAAATAACCGGTCGCGTCATTTTTCTGCTAGCCCAGCTTAACGGTAGGGCACCCCGAGGGATGCATGTGATTTAAGCGCTAACCTAGCTCAATGGTAGAGCACCGGTTTCGTAAACCGGAGGTTATGGGTTCGAGTCCCATGGTTAGCTTGTTATATTTAAACCTGTCAAGAAACAGGAGAAAACTTTATGAATGAAGTAGTTATTGTCAGTGCGGTCCGGACCGCGATGGGAAAGTTTCAGGGCGCGCTCAGTTCTTTTCCGGCGCCGAAATTAGGCAGTTTTGTCGTTAAGGAAAGTATTAAGCGGGCGGGCATTAAGTCGGAGATGATTGATGAAGTTATTATGGGTAACGTCCTCACGGCTGGTCTTGGCCAGAACCCGGCCCGGCAATCAGCTTTGTGGGGTGGGGTGCCGGAAAGTAAAGGGGCTTTCACTATTAATAAGGTCTGCGGATCCGGTCTGAAAGCGGCTATGTTGGCCTCCTCGTTGATCAAAGCCGGGGATGCCGAAGCCATCGTGGCCGGCGGCATGGAAAATATGACCCGGGCGCCGTATCTTTTACCAGAGGTTCGGGCCGGTCAGCGATTGGGACATGGTCGGCTAGTTGACGTCATGGTTTCTGATGGACTTTGGGATATCTACAATGATTTTCATATGGGTATGACGGCGGAACTGGTTTCAGATAAATATAAAGTTAGTCGTCAGATGCAGGATGAATTCGCGTTGCACAGTCATCAGAAGTCTATTCAGGCAATTAAGGAAGGTAAATTTAAAGAAGAGATTTTACCGCTGGAAGTACCTCAGGGCAAGAAGAAACCGCCGCTGAACTTCGATCGGGATGAGGGTCCTCGGGAGAGTACGACCGCGGAAGTTTTAGGTAAACTGAAGCCGGCTTTCAAGAAAGATGGGACGGTCACGGCTGGTAACGCTTCTCAGATTAGTGATGGGGCGGCCGCTTTGATTTTGACCAGTGCTGAGTTTGCTAAGAAAAACGGATTGAAACCTCTCTGTAAAGTGACCGGGTACGCGGTGGGTGGTTTAGCGCCGGAATGGGTAATGATGGCGCCGCTGGAAGCAATAAAAAATTTACTGGCGAAAACTAAAATGAAAATAAGTGATTTTGATCTGGTGGAATTGAACGAGGCTTTTTCCGCGGCGGCGGTGGCTTTAACTCAGGAATTGAAATTAGATCCGAAAAAAGTTAACGTGCACGGCGGGGCGGTGGCTCTGGGTCATCCGATCGGTTGTAGCGGCGCCCGAATATTAATATCTTTGATTTACGCTTTGCGGCAACGCGGATTGAAAAAAGGTTTGGCGGCATTGTGTTTGGGTGGAGCTAATGCGGTGGCCATGACTATTGAACTAATGTAAGGAAAAAGAATCGACAGGATTTACCGGATCGACAAGATTTAATTTTCTGGACCATTCATCCTGTTTATCCCGTCAAAAATAAGGAGCTGATATGAGTATTTCTCAGGTTGCGGTCATCGGGGCCGGAGCGATGGGTGCGGGGATTGCCCAGGTTTTCGCCCAGGCCGGATTCAAGGTGACGATGATCGATGTGAAACAGGAATTTATTGACCGTGGTGTCGCCAGTATTAAAAAAAGTCTCGCGCGGATGACTAAGAAATCAATTATTACCCAGGAACAAGCGGAGGATATTTTAAGTTTTGTCAAAACTGATGTTTCTTTGAAAGCAGCCAAAGACGCTCAGTTTGTCGTAGAAGCCATCATTGAAAATATTGACGTGAAGAAAAAAGTTTTCGCTGAACTTGACCAACTTTGCGCCGAAGAAACTATTCTTTCCTCTAATACTTCATCGATTTCGATTACGGCTTTGGCGTCGGCGACTAAGCGTCCGAAACAAGTTATTGGCATGCATTTCATGAACCCGGTGCCGGTCATGAAGTTAGTGGAGGTGGTGAAAGGGTTGGATACCGGTCAGGAAACAGTCAAGGCGGTTAGTCAACTTTGCGAAAAATTGAAAAAGACCGCTGTGGTCGTGAACGATTCGCCCGGTTTTGTTTCCAACCGGGTTCTTTTGCCGATGATCAATGAAGCAATCTTTGCTTTAATGGAAGATGTCGGGACACCGGAAGCGATTGATGAAGTGATGAAATTGGGGATGAATCATCCGATGGGGCCTTTGGCGCTGGCGGACCTGATCGGTCTGGATGTTTGCCTGGCTATTCTGAACGTGTTGCATCGGGATATCGGCGATCCCAAGTATCGTTCCTGCCCGTTATTAAAAAAGATGGTCGCCGCTGGTCACTTGGGTCGGAAAACCGGTCGGGGATTTTACAATTATAAAAAATAACCTATGTTGTTCGAGTTAACCGAAGAGCAAAAACTGATAAAAGACACGGCTCGTGATTTTGCCGAAAAGGAATTACGTCCGGTGGCCGCCCAGATAGATCGGGAAGAAAAAATACCGGAATCCATTTTCAAGAAACTTGGCGAGCTGGGATTCTGGGGCATCCTGGTACCGGAACAGTTCGGCGGAGCCGGGCTGGATGTTTTTAGTCTGGCGCTTGTTTTACAGGAAATTAGTCGCGTGTGTGCTTCCACCAGCGTGACCATGTCCGTTCACAATTCACTTGTCTGTGCCGGGGTTGCTAAATATGGAACTGATGAGCAGAAAAAAAAATACCTGCCAAAATTAGCCACCGGTGAAATTATCGGCGCGTATTCCTTGAGTGAGCCGAACGCCGGGAGCGATGCCGCTTCTATTGAAACCAAGGCCGTCAAAGACGGGCAGGATTATGTTTTAAACGGAACGAAGATATTTGTTTCCAGCGGACCGTTTGCCGGACTGATGATTGTTTTTGTCCGTACGCACCCGGATAAGGAATTGCGGGGTAAGGGCATCAGTGCCTTTTTGGTTGATTTTAATCAGCCAGGTGTCAAACGTGGTCTGGCCGAAGAAAAAATGGGCGTTCGTGGTGCCCGGCTTTGTGAAGTGGTCTTTGAAGATTGCCGCGTACCGGCCGACCAGATGTTGGGGCGAGAAAATCAGGGATTTAAACTTGCCTTAGATTTGCTTAATTGCGGTCGCATTGGGATTGCGATTCAAGCCGTCGGTATTGCCACGGCCGCTTTGGAAGCTTCGTTAAAATACGTCCAGGAACGAAAGCAGTTTGGTAAGTTCCTTTCCGAATTTCAGGCCATTCAATGGAAGTTATCCGAGATGGCTATGGAAATCGAAGCCGCTCAGTTATTGAGCTACCAGGCGGCTTTGCTGCGTGATAAAGGAGTTTCTCATTTCAAAGAAGCTTCGATGGCGAAACTTTTTGCTTCGACGATCTGTAATAGGGCCGCCAAAGAAGCTGTTCAGATCCATGGCGGGGTCGGTTACACTAAAGAATTTCCAGTTGAGCGGTTTTTTCGTGATGCTAAAGTAACGGAGATCTATGAGGGAACTTCTGAAGTCCAGCGGATTGTTATTAACAAAGCGTTGTTGAATAAGAAATATCAATAAGTAGAGATATCAGGGATCAGTGGCTATGGATTTAGTTAAGAAAATCATTAAGGGTGATCGGGCGGCGCTGGCCAGGGCGATTTCGCTGGTTGAAAATTGTTCAAACGAAACCAATTCTTTTTTGGAAAAGATCATTCCTTTAGTTGGCCGGGCCTTTCGGATCGGCGTGACCGGTCCGCCGGGAGTCGGGAAAAGTACTTTAACCAATGAGTTGACCGCCCTGATCCGGAAAAAGAATCACCAGGTCGGGATCATTGCTGTTGACCCGAGCAGTATTTTTACCGGCGGAGCTATTCTCGGTGACCGTATTCGAATGCAGCCGATCGGATTGGACGAAGGCGTTTTTATTCGCAGTATGGCCACCCGAGGATGTTTGGGTGGTTTAGCGGACGCGACCACCGCGGCCGCTGATATTCTTGATGCCGCCGGAAAAAAATATGTGATTGTTGAAACCGTTGGTGTGGGGCAGTCGGAAGTAGAAATATTTAAAATGGTTGATATTACTCTGGTGGTTTTGTCGCCGGAGTCCGGTGATTCCATTCAAACCATGAAATCCGGCCTGATGGAAATTGCTGACGTGATTGTCGTGAATAAATCCGATCGGCCGGGCGCTGATATTTTAATCAACAGTTTGAGGTCAACGGCCGAGTTAAGCGAAAAAACCAAAGACACGCCTATTTTTAAAACCGTGGCTCAACAGGGTGAAGGGGTATCGGAATTATTCGAATATTTGGAAAAAAAATTTTCCGGTTCCGGTCAATCAGAAGCGTTTCAGCAAAAAAGAAAGTTCCTTTTTGAAGAACGGTTGCGATCGTTAGTCGTCAGAAGGATCGAAGCTGATCTTTGGTCTAATAAGAAAATCCAGAACCTTTTAAAAGAGGCTGGGCGAAAAATGGGGCAGGCTGATAATCAGCCGGTCAAAGTAGTTGATAAAATAATCAAGTTATTCAAACAGAATAAAAAATAATGTATTCTTCGGAAGATTTGAAAAAAATAAAAGAGCAGCAAATGGGGTGGCAGTCCAAAAATCAAATCGCTCCCAAGATTGTCTACACGCCGCTTGATGCCGACGGTTTTGATTATGACGAAAAATTAGGACAACCGGGGCAGTTTCCTTATACCCGCGGAGTGTACAACGATATGTACCGCGGCCAGCTTTGGACCATGCGGCAGTTTTCCGGGTTCGGGACGGCCCGGGATACTAATAATCGTTACAAATTTCTTTTAAAAAAAGGGCAGACCGGATTATCGGTGGCTTTTGACCTGCCGACCATTATGGGTTATGATTCGGATCATGAGCGGTCACGTGGTGAAGTCGGCCGGTGCGGGGTGGCTATTTCTTCTCTTCGCGATATGGAAACACTTTTTTCCGGTATCCCGCTGGATCGAGTCAGCACTTCAATGACCATCAATGCGCCGGCCGCTATTTTATTATCTTTTTATATTGGGGTTGGCGAAAAACAACGGGTAGCGTTGGATAAGCTTCGGGGTACGATCCAGAATGACATTTTGAAAGAATACAGTGCTCAGAAATCGTGGATTTTTCCTCCCAAACCATCCATGCGGATCATTACCGATATTATGACTTTTTGCGCTGACCACGTACCGAAATGGAACACGATATCGATCAGCGGTTATCATATTCGTGAGGCCGGTTCAACGGCTTTGCAGGAACTGGCCTTTACGCTGGCCGACGGTTTGGCTTATGTCGAAGCCGGGATTGCCGCCGAGATAGACGTGGATACATTTGCGCCGAGATTGTCTTTCTTTTTTAACGCCCATCTTGATTTTTTTGAAGAGATTGCCAAGTACCGGGCGGCCCGGCGGATCTGGGCCAGGAAAATGAAGGAAAAGTATAAAGCCAAAAATCCGCGTTCCTGGTTGATGCGGTTTCATACCCAGACGGCCGGTTGCACCTTGACCGCCCAACAACCGGAAAATAATATTATCCGGACCGCTTACGAAGCGCTGGGCGCCGTTTTAGGCGGGACCCAGAGCCTGCATACTAATTCGATGGATGAAACCATGGCTTTGCCGACCGAACACGCGGTTAAGGTTGCTTTGCGGACTCAGCAGATCATTGCCTACGAGAGCGGGGTGACGAATACGATCGATCCGTTAGGCGGTTCGTATTATCTGGAGGCCCTGACTGATAAATTAGAATCTGACGCGGAAGATTATTTTAAAAAGATTGATGATTTGGGCGGGGTTATCCCGGCTCTGGAGCAGGGATTCTTTCAGCGTGAAATCGCTAACTCGGCTTATCAATATCAAAAAGAGATCGAAACAAAAGATCGGATCGTGGTCGGTGTTAACGAGTTTACCGAAGCGCAGGAAACCCCGATCGAGTTGCTCGAGATCGATCCCCAGGTTGAAAGGAAACAGACCGGCGGGCTGAAAAAATTAAAGCGGGAACGGGATAACTTAAAGGTAAAGCGATCGCTGGAATCTATTCGCCAGGCCGCGCGAGGCAAAGATAATCTTATGCCGCATTTTCTCAGCGCGGTTAGGTGCTACACTACCCTGGGCGAGATTATTCAGGTTTTAAGAGAAGAATTCGGTGAGTATCGGGAACCGCCTACTTTCTGGTAGAATAAAATGAATACTTTTCGGATTGCTTTAGCCCAGATCAATACGACGGTCGGTGATTTTGAAGGGAACACGACTAAGATCATTCAGTCGGTTAAACGGGCGCGAGAACTTAAAGTTGACCTGGTGGCTTTTCCCGAACTAACGATTTGCGGTTATCCTCCGGAAGATCTCATCCTAAAAACACATTTTGTCAAAGAAAATCTCAGGCAGTTAAAAAGAATCCGTTCGGTAACCCGTTCGATTTCCGCGATTATCGGATTAGTTCATCGGCAAAAAAACAAAGATTATAACGCGGCCGCTTTTTTGCATAATGGCCGGATTATTGACATTTACCATAAAATTCACCTGCCGAACTATGGTGTTTTTGACGAAAAAAGATATTTTGAGGCCGGGACGCGCTGTCCGGTTTTTTCGATCGGTGAAACGACGGTCGGCATTAATATCTGCGAGGATATCTGGCGGGTTGACGGTCCTCATAAAATTCAAACCCGTCAGGGGCAGGCCAAATTAATTGTCAACCTTTCTTGTTCTCCGTATCACCAGACAAAATTAGCTGATCGGGAACGGCTCTTAAAAACGCGCGCTCGTGAGAATCAAGCGTTTACGGCTTATGTTAATCTTGTTGGCGGGCAGGACGAACTGGTTTTTGATGGAGCCAGTTTAATTTTTGACCCTAAGGGTAAACTGATTGGTCGGGGACGAGAGTTCGAAGAGGATTTTGTAGTGGCCGATCTGAATATTACGTCCGGATCCTCCAGGCGTTTGGCGCGCAACGTGCCGGGGCCTGAATTACAGGAATTCAAACTGCGTCCGATCAAGCATTCGGGCAAAAGACCAAAAATAAAATCGGTCAAGTCAAAAAAAATGCCTTTGTTGAAAGAAATTTATCAGGCGCTGGTTTTAGGCACCCGGGATTACATCTATAAGAACGGCTTTAAAAAGGTTGTTTTAGGTTTAAGCGGTGGGATCGATTCGGCTCTGGTAGCCGCTATTGCCGTAGATGCGATTGGGGCTCAGAATGTGATCGCCCTGATTATGCCGTCCCAGTTCTCCTCTGATGAAACGCGACAAGACAGCGAAACCATTATTCGCAACCTGGGAATCGAGTTTAAAAAGATTCCGATTGATGATGTTCTTCAGTCGTATCGCTATCAATTACGGGATCATTTTCTTGGTCGATCGGAAGGGGTGGCGGAAGAAAATTTACAGGCTCGGATACGGGGTAATCTTCTAATGTTTTTTTCTAATAAATCAGGTTGGTTGGTGTTGACGACCGGCAATAAGAGTGAGACCGGGGTCGGCTACTGTACGCTTTACGGTGATATGGCCGGCGGATTCGCGGTGATCAAAGATGTGCCGAAAACGTTGGTCTACAAGCTGATTGACTTTTATAACAAAAAGATGAAAAACCAAGTTATCCCTAAAAGTGTTTCTAAGCGGGCACCGTCAGCTGAGTTAAGGCCTAATCAAAGGGATGAAGACTCTTTGTCTCCGTACCGAACCCTTGATCCGATCCTTGATGCTTATGTGGAAAAAGATAAAGGCCTGGCGGAAATTATCAAAAAAGGGTTCAGTGGGAAAACGGTGAGGGAGATTATTAAACTGGTTGATAATAACGAATATAAGCGGCGGCAGGCGCCACCGGGGGTTAGGATTACTCCGAAATCGTTTGGCCGGGACCGTCGTATGCCAATCACCAATAAGTATCGAGAATAGTCGAGCCGGTTACTTTTTGCCTTTTTCGATCACACAGGTAGCGTCAATTCCGCCGCGGGTATTGTAGATAGTTGTAAGTTTCAAATACTTCGGTTTTGTTGTTTTGGCCAGGTCTTTGAATATCCGGTCCGTGACGGCTTCCTGGTAAATACCGACGCTGCGGAAAGAAACAAAATAGTATTTAAGCGATTTGAGTTCCAGGCATTTTCTATTGGGAATATATTCAATCATTACCGTGGCCATATCCGGCAGGCCGGAAAAAGGACAAACCGCGGAAAATTCTTTCGTGGTATAGGTGATTAGCTGTTTTGCTCCCCGATAAGGAAACGTTTCCAGCCAATCAGTCCTGATTTTATCCGGCTTATTAAATCCCAGGATTTTTCCTTCAGACTTAGCCATAAAATTACCTCACAGTGTAAACGGGTTCGGTAGCAAATCAGACAGCTTTTTTGTCTCAGTTTTATTTTTTGATGATAAATATAATATCAAATTATCAGAAAATTCGTTCATGACCTGTAAGCAAGCGCCGCAGGGACGGGTTTTCTTTCTTGACGAAATCACCACGCCCATCGCTTTGAATCTTTTTTCACCCGCGCTGACCGCCTTAAAAATCGCGACCCGTTCCGCGCAAACCGTCAAGCCGTAAGACGCGTTTTCCACGTTACTGCCCGTGAATATCCTGCCGGATTTGGTCAGTAAAGCCGCGCCGACCCGAAAACGGGAGTAGGGAGCGTAAGCTTGTTTGCCTGCCTGGCGGGCTTTTTTGATAAGTAATTCTTTATCAGTCATATGGTAAAGTGTACCTTATCCGATTGCTTCGAGCAAGTTTTTTTACGACAGGCATTCAATGATCGTTCTGATCAAGAGGCCCAGTGTTTTCTTGCTGGCATTGACGTTAGTTAAAACTTCTTCATGTCGCAGCGGTTTGGGGGTTAGTCCGGTGGCTTGATTAGCGATGCAGGAAAGCCCCAGAACTTTTAAGCCCAGTTGGCCGGCGGTTAGAACCTCCGGAACGGTAGACATCCCGACCGCGTCGGCCCCGATCCAACGCATCATTCGTATCTCCGCCGGTGTTTCGAAACTCGGTCCGGTCGTCGCCAGATAAACACCTTCTCGTAATTTGACGTCTGCTTGGCTGGCCGCTTGCCGGGCAATATTCATGAGACCCGGATCGTAGTAAGAATTAATTCGTTTCGGATCCGGTATTTCGCGGGGAATAAAATTCAGGTGATCCGTGATCAGCATGATGTCGCCGGCTTTAAAATCAGGGTTGATGCCGCCAGCCGCGTTGGTAATAATTAATTGCCGGACGCCTAAACTCTTTAAAATCCTGATCGGAAAAACAATTTCTCCCGGGGAAAATCCTTCGTAATAATGACTTCTTCCGGACAGCACGATTAAAGATTGATTTTTAAAGGCGCACCGGATCAATTTTCCCTGGTGGCCGGGCACGTCAGAAACCGGCCAGCCGGGGATATCTCGATAGGGGATACTTTGTTTTTTAGTGAAAGAAAAATTAAGAATACTGTCCCAGCCTGAACCCAGGATGAGAGCGGTTTGAGGTTCGAATTTTAGTTCTGTCTTGAGATAATCAAAGGCTTTTTGTAATTTTTGTGTGGCCATGTTGGTCGGGCGGAAAAGGTGAAACTATTTCCGCATAAACATTCCCCCGGTAACTTCGGCGATGTCTTTCATGAATTTTGCTTCCGTGCCGGTACGCCCGGTGAGGACGGTGTGGACAACGATCTTTCGGTATCGGTTATTTTTCTTAAGATTCTCCAGGAAGTTTTTTTTGTAGACATATTTACCGTAGGTAGGTTTTCCGTCAGAAAGAATAAAGATCGTGTCGACTTTTTCTTCCTGAAAAGCTTCCATTAAGGCGTCGTACATATCACCGCGGCCCCGTTTGATATCTTCCAGTTGGTCCCAGATAGAGTCAACGAACTTCATAGCCAGTTTTTTATTTCCCTCTACAGAGGCAACCATCCGGGGCGCGATATTCCGCTTGTTTATTTTTATCGCTTCGGTGCTCATCAATATTACATTGAATCTTTGGGCAACCTTGAATTTTTCCAAGGTGTTGCCCAGCTCTGCTCGGGCGATTTCTATTTTTTTACGGGGGTCTTTTTTCTTGGCCTGGTATTTCATACTGCCGGAAAAATCTATAATGAAAATGATATTTTTCCCGTAGACCGGAATATCGAAAAATCGGGCGATGGTTTCATCAGCCGGTGTATCGATCTTAGCCAACTCCCGCAAGGCCTGCTTGATATCATAACGGAGACGCCATTTTTCTTCGGGGGCCCGACGGTTCAGAATGTCAACCGCGCGTTTATCTTTCAAGGTTCGAAAAATCCCGATCGCGGCGGCCCGGACGGACCACGCTTTGTCTTCGAGGGCGGCCACTGCGGCCAACCAGACGCTTTCTTTATCAATAGCTGACAGGGCGTTCAGTGCGGCAATGCGGACCTGAGGGGCTCGGTCAGTCAGGGCTTCTTTTAATTCCGGGAGAGCTTTTTTTGGATCGAGAATAGCCAGGGCGGACAGGATATTAGCTTTAACCGGCCATCGGGAATCATGTCTTTTTTTCATCAGAATGTCGTATCCGGCTGAGTTTTTTATCCGGCCCAGGGCTTCGGCGACGGCCGCCCGGACTTCCGGTTTCCCGTCCGAAATGTGTTTAGTGATATCATCAAAAGCCGTGTCGGCATTCTTCAAAAAGCTGATCGATTCAATGATCCGGGCGCGGGCCAGGCCTTTATTTTTTTTAAGAGCTTTTATCAGGGCAGGCAAGGTTTGCTCATTTTTAATTAATTTTAATGCCCAAGCTGCATTGATGAGGACTAACTGGTTTCGGTGGGTCAGAGATTTGTCGGCAAACCATTGAATCGTATTTTGATCCTGTAACTTGGCCAGGGCCATGACCGCCGCTTCCTGGATCGGTTCTTCCTGATCACCTAAAAGTTCGATCAGGATTTGGGTTGATTTTTCCGTGCCGATCTTGCCCAGTTTGGGGATAGCTTTGCGTCGGTCCCAATAGTTTCCGTAAGAATTATCTTCAACGATTTCTTTCAACTCAGTCAGTTGATCTTGATCGGCCAGTGTAAAGAGGGGAAGCAGGCAGATAGCAATGATCAATCCAGTCAGCGATCTCCAGATTGTTTTCATCGGCTATTTTTTAATCCTAACTTAGCGGCGGAACGAACGACCGGGCTTTTATCATTCAGGGCTTCTTCCAGATATTGCCGACTAGAGGCATCATTAAAATGGCCCAGTGCCCAGGTGGCCGTACCGCGGATCTCATCGGCGTAGCCGCCGAACAGGCCTAAAAACTTTTTCCTTCGGAGGATGTTAGCTAAGGCCGGGATGGCCCGAACATCGCCGATTTTTCCTAAACTGGCGCAACATTCTTTCAAGAATTTTTTGTTCCGGGTTTTCTCTAAAAGTTCAATGATACCCGGAACAACCTCCGCGTAACCCAGTTCGCCGGCCGTCGTAATCGCTAACGAAACCACGGCGGCTTTTTTATGACCAAGAAGTTCGGTTAAGATCAAAACGGCTTTTTCCTGTTCTAACCGTCCGATGGTCGTTATCGCTTCGGTTCTTATTTTACTGTCAGCGTGTCCGCTGTATTCAACCAGAAAATCATTTAATTCCGGTGGGTTGATAATCTCAATTACGCCGATGATACGTTTGAGCTGCTTCGGATCGGTGATTTGGGTCAGGTCATTCATTAAAAGGGCTTTAGCGGCATTGCCGTATCCGTTAATTAATGACGCGCCGGCTTCTCTTAAATGTAAAGCCTCGCTTTCTTTGATCAGCTTTATGATCAGCGGGGTAACCATGGCCCCGAAACCGGCAAATATCTGAACTATGATCTGCTGAACCGTTGGATCGTTACTTTTTAGCCCGCCGATTATTTTAGGGAAGCTCGGGTGATCCATTAATTTTTTTAATGACTGCTGGGCTTTAACCTTTAACTCAGGAGTGAATGATGTATCTTTCTGGCGATCTTTGCCCAAAGCCCAGATTAAATTTTTTAGGCTTTTAAGATCGCTATTCTCTAAATTTATTGCCAGGTGTTCGTTGGCTATTTCCAGTAAACCATCATAAGCCAGTCCTTCTTTTTCCTGGCGTAAAATATTCAATAAGGCCGGGGTGGTTCTGGTCACGATCGTCTTTTTTAATTGATTCGGGGTTCGGTTGAGCAGGTCCAGGTAAAAGGATCCGGCTTTTGACCTTATCTCAGGGCGCTTGTCCTGAAGATTCTCGGCGAATTTGGTGAGTAATTGACCCTGGATATCACTTTGACCGGTGCTCTCTAACTTCTGGATAATCTGCGGGAAATCAGGATTAATCAGTCCTTCCGGCTTATCTTTGATAAACCGATCAATTTTGAGTTGAAGAACTTTGTCGCTGGGGCCGGTCGGGCCACGTTGGGGAGCACCCGATGTACCCACGCCGGCGGGACCACCGCTACCCGGTGTGCCGGTTCCGCCGCCCGGACCGCCGGCCGGTCCCGGCCCTGTCCCGGCGCGACCAGTGCCTCTTTTTCCGTCCGCCGATTTGTAAACAAGTTGACCGACGATAATGTTATTAATGCCGCTGCCGCGTATTAAATTATCCCATTCTTCTAAAGGTATTTTTCCTCCCTTGGGCGGGTTACTCAAGATTGTCAGGAATCTTTCCAGTTCCGTCCGATTGACACTTTTCATGATCGTAAAACTTTTGAATCCATAGTTTTTGATGAATTGGGTCATGGTGTTCACGGCGGTCCCGAAAATTTTCGGATTAATATGAGTGCTGTTAATAAGTAAAATATCCTCGACTTCACTGAAGTTGATGATGTTGACTTTCTTGAACAATTCGTTGACCAGATCATAAACTTGATCAACGGCGTTAGTGGTTAGCTGGCTGCCACTGGGATAGAGCTTGATGTTTTCGACGGCCCCGCAGAAATAGCGTAACAGATCTTTGATTACCTGGATGGTCAGTTCATCAGCCGCCAGTTTTTCTTTATCGACATCGCTTAGCCGACTGCTGATTTTCGTTTGGGTAACCACAAAAGCTCGCTGGGCAATGCCGATATTTTCGATCTGCTTTTCCTCCAGAAATTTATTCCAGTAGCCTGATTCCGAGAATCCTTTTTCCTGGGAATTATCCAGATTCTTTAAAAACCTTTCTATTTCTTTTTCGGTTATCCCCCGTTGAATGGTACAACTTTTGATGTAATGATCTTTTAATAAAACCCTTAGTTCATTTACGGACGTACCAAAAGTGGTTGATTCGACCGCGATCGTATTAACATGGAGAATATTTTTTGCTTCGCTGATAGTAAATTTATTCTCCTGTTTGAAAATATTATTGATTGATTTCATTAATGTTTTAAATGCGTTGGTGATCAGCTGGCTGCCTTGAGGATAAAGCTTCATGTTTTTGGCGGCGGTGGTGATTCCGCGGAAAACTTCTCTGAGGGTCGGGTTGAAAGTTTCCGGCAGGGGCTGCAACGCTTCTTTTATCTTGGAACGGACGATCATTCGACCATGCTGGAAATATTCAGTGGCCTCCTCATGTCGAAAAATACTACCGGATACTTCAGTCAGTCGTTCTCCGTACTCGGCGGCTTTTTCTTCATTTCCGGACTTGGAAAAGTGGTAAGCCAGGGCGTTCAGATCGTCATCGAGCTGGTCCTTGTGGACCGTTTCTTCGGCCTGACCGATCTGTTCATGGATTTCGCGCCGCTTTTCTTCATCAATCGATTTGTAGGCGACTTCCTGAATACGCTGGTTGACAAAAGTAAAATTATCTGTTTTCAGACTATCGCTTTCTTTGATTAACCGGGCGTCGCGGGCTTTATCCAGGATTTCCAGGGCTTCGCCTTCATTTGTCTGGGTGACCTCTTTGATAACATCCAGGTCCATCTGCCGGCCCATGACGGCCGCTTCGCTGACGATCTTGGCCGTCGGTTGATCCAGCCGGACCAGGTTATCCATAATGACTTCGTCCAGATTTTTGGGCCACTCTTCCGGTTTGATTTCATCGAAAACCCATTTTTTATTTTTAAGATGCATCTTTTTGCGTAAAATGAAATTTTTGATGACCTCTTCAATGAAGAGGGCGTTTCCCTGCGTCACTTCATGCATTTTTTGTTCAAACCCGGCTGGTGCTTCCCGGTTGGGCAAAATGGTGTCGATCAATTTATTGGTCAGAGTTTGATCGAAAACTACCAGAACTTGGTGAGAAAAGTTCGGGGTACCGGCGATTTCGCCTAAGAATTTTTCCAGGCCGGGATGCCGGGCGCTCAGGGTGTCGAGGTAACTGCTCCGAAACGCGCCACAGGTCAGAACGCGACCCTCATCTGATTCGTTCAGACAGGTGATAATTTCCAGTGATCCGTCATCAATATTTTGGAATTCATCGAATAAGAAGAGTATCGGTTTGATTTCGGAAACGGCCACTAACAAAGAGATCAGTCCTTCAAATAAAACTTTTCGGTTTTCTTTACTGGATTTATCCAGAGTGGTTTCCTTCGGTTCGCCGGTCAGGTCGGGAAAAACTCTCTTGAGTTCAATTAGCTGGCCGGCTTCTATTTTAGGCAGGATTTCGGTGAAGGCGTCTTTTTCCGATGAAATGATTTTTTTTAAGGGCGCGATGATTGAGTGATAAGGAGACTGGCGGTTGATTTCGTTGCAAAGAATAAAAGCAGCGAAAGTTTCCGCCTCTGATTTCTCCTCTAACTTCTTGAGCGTTCTCGTTTTGCCGACCCCGACTTCTCCTTCCAGAAAGACAAAAATGTTTTCGTGGTCTTTCGTCTTGGCGACCAGTTTTTTCAGTTCGGCTATCATTTCATCCCGGCCGACGAAATCAGGGCAGGGGATGGTTTTCAGTAAATCATGCGCAGCGACGGCTTCCTCATCAAGTTTCTTCGCTTCGGAAACTTGATTTTTACCTTTATTTTTTGAGTGGTATAAGGCTTTATCCGCTTCGTCAATTAAAGATTCGGCGTCTTGAGCGTCTTCGGGAAAAGTGGCCAGCCCGAGACTGATCGTGATGGTAATCGGTTTGCCTTTTTCTCGTCGGGTGAACTTGGTTTGCGAAACATGCTGCCAGATAGCATTGGCCACCTGGCGGGCCGTCGCTTTGTCGGTTTCCGGCAGTAAAACACTGAATTCATCGCCGGCATAACGGATCGGAATATCATTTTCCCTTAACTTCTTGGTTAACGCGTTCGCCAGCTGTTTTAACAGATTATCGCCTTCTAAGTGTCCGTAAGTATCGTTGATCGTTTTGAAGAAATCAACATCGATCATCATGAGGGATAATTGGGGCGGGTTCTTGTCTTCCCAGGAAATCTGTTTTTTGAAGTATTGATACATGAACCGCCGGTTGCGCAAACCGGTCAGGTCATCCTTGAAAACTAATTGGGACAGATCTTCTTGCGATAACTCGAAATCTTTCATCGATTGTTTCCCAAGGAGTAAAGGGTCGTAAGTTGGTTTTCCGCGTGCGGAGATTCTAAAATTGTACTATTTTAGCCGTGGGTTGTCAAGTTAGATGTAATTTTAATATTGACAAACCTCCTGGTATGATTATAATGAGATTTCATTTACGGAACGGAGAAATATAACGTGAAACAAATTCTTTTCGGACTGATTTTGTTGCTGATCCTGGCTGGCGGTCAGGTTTGGTCTGAGGATACGGAAGTTTTGATCATGCCAGTTGACCAGATTAAAATAGGTATGAAGGGTTACGGAAAAACCGTATTTAAAGGGTCCAGGATAGAGAAATTTGACATTGAGGTCATTGGCGTCTGGAAGAATATTTTTCCGAAGCAAGACATGATCCTCATCAGATGTCATCATCCGGTAACTGACAAGGCCGGGGTTATTCAGGGGATGAGTGGTAGCCCGATTTATGTTGTCACCGACGCAGACCGGGAACCGGAGGGTAAGGTGATCGGGGCGCTGGCTTACAGCTGGTCATTTACCAAAGAGTCGATTGCCGGGGTGACGCCGATTGAAAATATGCTGAAGGAATCGAGGAAGCCTTTAGAAAAGAAACAGGCCCGGTTCCGGGATTTAAGGGTGCCTGAAAACCAAATGGCCGGGAACCCTGATTTTTCCAGAGGGCAGTTGGTTCCCCTGAAAACACCTTTATTTGTTTCCGGGCTCAGCCCGAGGCGGATGAAAGATTTGGAAAAGTCACTGGCACCTTTCAATCTGTTCCCGATACAGGCGGGCGGGGCATCGACTGATATTAAAGAAACAGTCAGCGAAGATCTTGAGCCGGGGAGCGCCGTCGGGGTGACTTTAGTTCGGGGTGATGTGGACTGGACGGCGATCGGGACGGTAACGTATAAGGAAAAAGATAAAGTTCTGGCCTTCGGACATCCCCTTCTGCAATTTGGCGAACTGTCCGCTCCCTTGACCACCGCGTATATTTACGAGGTATTGCCGTCCTCAGCGATGTCTTTTAAATTAGGGTCCGGTGTAAAAGAAGTGGGGCGTTTGACTCAGGATCGTCGTTCAACAATCGTTGGGGTGATGGGTGAAAAAAGTAAAATGATCCCCATGAAAGTTTCGGTGGAAAACCTGAAAACACGGGTGAAAGAGAGTTTTAATTATGAGCTTTTGCCGAACCGCCTGATTATGCCTTCTTTACTTTCTTCTATTCTGTGGTCATCCATTGATACGGTCGAGCCTTCCCGGGATACCGCAACGGTTGAGATTCTTACGAAGATAAAAGTTAAGGGTTTTGATCCGGTTTCGACCCGGCGGGTAATCAGTACCCGGCCGTCCGGTGTCGCCTGGGAGAGTATGTACGAGAATTTCTGGCCGATCTGGTATAATCCTTATAAAGAGTTAAGCGTGGAAAACATGTCTTTCGATTTGCGAGTTTGGAACAAAAATACATCGGCCGCCATCGAAAAGGTCTGGTTAGAGAAGAAAATCGTTGAACCTAACGAGTTGATAAAGTTAAACGTTGTTTTGAAGCCACACAATCAGGAAAAAGTTACCCGACAGATCGGTTTTCTGTTGCCGCCGGATCTGCCCGATCAGGATTTCAGTATTACGCTGACCGGCGGGAATTATCTCGTACCGGACCGGCCCCGGCCCCGGAATGTCAAGGAGTTATTGGAATATCTGGAATTATATTATGACGCCCGGGATCTGGTGGTGGTCATACCGTTTAAGGAAACAACCGTTAAGTACGGCGGGTACAACCTGAAAAAGCTGCCGAATTCCGTTATCAGTCAGTTCGTTAATCAGACAAATGATCTGGTGGCGACCAGCCCCGGCGTCGGCAGTGGCTATCACCAATCGCAGAGTCCGACCTTGCAGGAACTGGTGGAGCTTTCCCGTAATTCCCAGCGGGTTTTTCAGCGGACCGAATACATTATTTCGGGCGCTCAAACCGTCCACCTGAAAGTCCGGCGAAAGAAAAGGAGATAAGAAATGCGCAGAAAACACTTAATTTTGTTCGGGACAACGTTTCTGTTTCTTGGTTTGCTGTCCAGCGTTTTCGCGGTTAATACCGCCCGCTGGGAATTAAACAATAAAGTATCGTTCCGGCAAGGCGAATTACAAAATCTTCTTCTGGATTATGAAGGAAGGCTTTTACCGGGAAAAATGGTCCGAAAGATTTCGACCAAGGAACCCAGTATCTGGATTAGCGTGTTGGATCGTCAGGGTGTCCCTTACGTTGGCTCCGGTTCCGGCAAGGTTTATAAGTTGGTTGATCAGAAACTGATTGAAGTTTACGCTACCGGTGAACTGTTAGTCACCTCAATGGTTGTTTCGAAAAAAAATGAATTATTCGTGGGGACCATTCCACACGGTAAGATTTTTAAGGTCGATAAAAAAGGGCAGGGGAGTCTATTTGCCACGGTTCCGGTTGAGTACGTCTGGGCTCTGGCTTTTAATAAAAAGAATGATCTGCTTTACGCGGCGACCGGTCCGGGTGGAAAGCTTTTCAAGATCGATCGGGCCGGCCAGGTTGACCTTTTTTATGAAACTAAACGGGAGAATATTCTGTCATTGGTTCTGGATCAAAATGACGATCTTTATCTCGGCACGGCTAATCCCGGCGTTCTTTATCGGGTGACCTCGGAAGGGAAACCGGCCGTTTTGTATAATTTCGGAGAAGCTGAAATAAAAAGCCTTTTTCTCGATCAGGGGATTCTTTACGTCGCTGTTAATCGTGGATCCAAACTACCGCCGCAAGAATTTCTGGACGCGGTCAATACGGCGGCCGCTCAACCGACCAAGAATGAACAGGAGACTACTGATAAGTCGCCGTCGCCGGCGACGCCGACCACTAAGGAAACGTCATCTTCCGACGAATCCAGCGATTCGAAGCCGGTCGTGCAAAGCACGATCTACCGGTTTGTGAATCCGGATCAATTAAGCGAAGTTATTGCTTTTGAAAATTGTTATTTGACTGAGATCAAGGTAACCAAAAAAGGCGAGATCATAGCCGGAACGGATAACACCGGGAAGGTTTTTCAGATAAGGGCGGATGGAAAACTATCAATACCGGTTGATCTGGAAACTAAACAGGTACTAACTTTTCTTTTGAACAAGGATGGGTTGATCAGTCTGATCGGAACCGGCGGCCAGGGCCAGGTTTGTTTGGTTGACCAGAATCCGCCGGCAACCAGTACTTACCTTTCAGATATTTTGGACGCCCGTTTCCCGTCTCAATGGGGGACTTGCGATTGGCAGGGTAACGGGCCGGTCACGGTTCAGACCCGGAGCGGGAATACGGAGAAACCGGATGAAACCTGGTCTGATTGGTCGGCCGATTTGGTAAAACCCGGTAAAATTAATAGTCCGGTTGCCCGTTATTTACAATTCCGGATAAACTGGAAGGAAGCGCCAGAAGCTTTTGTGGAAAAGATTTCAGTCGCGTATTTGGTCAAGAATCAGCGTCCCCGGTTAACAACCGTGACCGTGGGAGCCGCTGATGCTTCGGCTGTGCCGTCCGGTAAAGGCGCGTCAGCGGCCGGCGGCTCATCAACCGGATCTAAGACTTTGAAGAAGATAATCTGGCAAGCCAGTGACGTCGATAACGATACGCTGGTATTTCGGATTCATTATAAAGGAGAGAAACGCGAAAATTGGATTTTATTGAATCCCCGGGAACCGTTAAGCGGCAGTGAATATGTTTGGAATACGGAGGCCATTCCGGACGGAAAATATTTTATTAAAGTCGGGGTTTCTGACGAGAAGTCAAATCCGCCCGCCCGCGTCAGAAAAGATGAAAAAATATCAACGTTAGTGTTAGTTGATAACACTCGTCCGGTGATAAAGAATTTGACGATCAATAAAACCCTGGAATGTTCCGGGGAAGTTGCGGATAATTTTAATTACATCGAGAAGATAGAGTATTCTCTGGGCGGGACTAAGTGGGAATTGGTTTATCCGGTTGATAATCTTTTCGACGAAAGAGTCGAAAAGTTTTCATTTCAAATTGCCAATCTTAAGTCTGGTAATCACACGCTGATGATTCGCAGTTGGGATTCGAATGGGAATATGGGCGTGGCCCAAAAAGAATTCAAGGTGAAATAATCCCGGGCTATTTTTCCAGGATGACCATGGCGACGGCGACGTTCGTGCTGTGTGACAGAGAAAGCTGAACGTTGCTGGTTTTTAATCGGTCACAGGCCTTCTTGGCCCGGCCGGATAAAATCAGGTAGGGAGCGCCGTGGGCTGGTTTTTTTACCTCAATGTCTTTCCAGCGGGGGCTGTTTTTTGATCCCCAACCGGTCCCGATGGCTTTCATGAAGGCTTCTTTGGCGGCAAAGCGAGCCGCGAAATGTTGGTAGGGCGTTTTCTTGCGCTGAATACAGTATCTTATTTCATCCGCAGTGAAAATCCGACGTAAAAATTGACGTTTGTACTTTTTAATCCCTTCCCGGATACGTGATATTTCCGCGATATCAACACCCACGCCGACAATCATAATTAATCCTCCTTGAAATTCCTGTTGAAAGAGCCCAAGATCTTTCTCCGCCTCAGCCTGCCGCCAGAGGCGAGCCTCGCCCTTTTTGGAGCGGGAGGCTGATCCGTCTTTCGGCGCGGATTTGGCGGATCAGGACGTAAAGTCCCGCTGGGACCACGTCCCTTTACGGGATGACCTCTCGGGAAGTTTCCCCGATGGGTCAATTATATCCTTAACGGTTTTGGATTTCAATAAATTTCTTCTCTGATCAAAAATTTGTGTTATAATCCTACTCATGATAAAAGCCATAACTTTTGATCTCTGGCAGACATTGATCTATGAAACGGTGGCTCAGGACGAGAAAAAGCGTCAGTGGCGGGTCACTCAAGTAGCGGATGTTTTGGCTGAGGCCGGTCATCCAGTGGATTCGCAGGATGTCGATCGGGCTCACGAGCAAGTCTGGGTCCGATGCCAGGATATTTGGTTGACCGATACAGATTTGTCAATCCGTCAGCAGGTTATGTTTTTTCTGGAAGCGATCGATCCGAAGTTTACCGCGGATCGTCTTTCAGAATCAGTCCTCGAAAAAGTCACTGATGCCTACGCTACGGCGACGCTGATAGATCTGCCCCATTTGCACGATGGGGTAAAAGAAATTCTGCCGGAATTAAAAAATCAGGACATTAAGATAGGTTTGATTTCCAATACCGGTCGGACGCCGGGTAAATATTTACGGCAAGTATTAAAAAAGCTTAAGGTAGATCATTATTTTGACGTTTTGTCTTTTTCTGATGAGTTGCTAATTCGCAAACCTTCACCGGAAATTTTTTATCAGACTTTAAAGCATCTGGGGTCGTCACCGGCGGAATCTCTGCATATCGGGGACGATCCGCGGACTGATGTCGGCGGGGCGAAACGAATCGGCATGAAAGCGGTACTGATCAAATGGAATAATCCAATACTACCGGAAATGCCTTCGGCGGATATTGCCCTGAAACAGTTCGAAGACTTGAAGGGTTACCTGCCCAAAATACTGGCTTGAAATGTAAATGTTTTTGACAAATTGTAAAACAAATTAACATCTGGTAACCAGATGTTATAAATATATTTATATTGATTTATAACTGGATTTAAGGCAAAATGACACCATTGGTCTGGCACGAATTTTGCTATAAAATAAAAAAAGGCTTGAATTTCTATGGCTGGAGTGTATACTAAATATAAGACGATTTAAGGAGGACGAACCATGAAAAGAGGTGTTTTGGTCTGGGTGAGTATGATGCTATTAGTCTTCGTTTTTTCAGTGAACAACCAGATATCGGGTGAGGAGAGTTCTTCGACTGAAGAATTTCTGAAAAAATACGCTCTGGCGGAAAATTTTGAACTGGGGATAGAATTGACTTCCAATACGCCCACGGCCGGTGATTTTAGTGCGATCGAAAAATATTATTTTACCGTTGCCCATACGATAAATCAGAACTCCATCTTGAAATTTAAAACCGGCTTGCTAGAGGCTGATTACGAAGATAACAATGTTGCTGTCGGCATGGTCCGAGCCAATCCCATCAGCTTAAGCTTGATCATGGGACTCAGTCATAGTGATACCTTCAAGCCTTATTGTGGTTTCGGACTCAGTCATTTAAGGGTTTTCGGTTTCGACACTAATTTGCCTCAGTACAAGCGAATAAAAGCCAGGAGTACTCATGGGCATAGTTTAACCGGAGGGATAAAATACATCTCGGCCAAGAATATATCAATTTCTTTGGGCCTGAGTGCGGAAGCTTACCGGTCTTTTAATTTGACCGACAAGTGGGGCGTATTACCGACCCGGTCAGTGAATGTTAGTCACTGGAGTACCGAACTTAACTTTTCCTTAAGATTCTAATTTTCGGGCAGTCTTTTGGGTCGGTATTTTTCAGGATTTTGAGCTGTTCCAAGGTGCTGTCTGTTGGGGCTTTTCCGGTGTTTCATTGCGAAAGTGCTTCATGGAAAATCGAGTATGAAGTCCAGTAACAATTAAGATGGCTCCAAGGATAAAGCGCGTTTGATTTTTTCGGGAACATTAGAGTTCCGCAAAATGACACCGTGAACGCGATTTTGCAGAACTCTACCCGGGAATAAAAAAGGAGAAAGTAATGGGTGCTAAAAAGAAATTCATCGCGAAGCAGTCAAAATGGATTAATTTTATGATAGTCGTTTTAACAGTGGGCGTAATGTTTATCAGTATGGGTTCTTTCTGCCGACCGCGGGGCGGTGGGGGCAGTGGAGGCAGCGGCAGTGGTTCATCCGGGGACGATTGGCCCATCATTTCTGATCTCAGCCGAGGTGATGATGTTCCTAATGCTATCGTCGTTGACGCTAGTTATATTTATGTCGCTGGTTATGATGAAACTTGGGGTAACGATGAACAGCAGTGGCGAATAGAGAAACGAGATAAAACCACCGGCGAGTTGGTGCCTGGTTTTGGTGTAAATGGTGCGGTACTATCGAATCCAAGCAGTTTGGGAGATGCCCCTACTGCGATGA
>DAOWBV010000198.1 GCA_030633885.1 Planctomycetota bacterium | reverse complement strand
TGTAAAGATTTAGTAAGAAAAAGCGGGGAAGCAGAAAAGTCTATCCAAAAGCTTATACCTTTAGCTAAAGAATCTCTAACCAGCAATGATTCTTTCAAGAAAAATTTTAAATCTTTAAATAAAAACTGTGATAAATTAGATAAGTTGTTATCAACCCAAAAAGGCTATGTCGATCAATGGAATAAATCAGTAAACAAAGGTTATTCAGTTAAGCTAAAAGAATTAATCGGGGCTCATTTAATTCAACTCTATAATATTACTGAAAAAAATCAAGCCCCCACAAAACAAGTACTGGAAATCTTAAAAGAAACTGATCTGAAAGATGAAAATAACATAACCGATATCCGCGCCAAATTAAGCGCTATCAAATTGGAAACCCTTCTGTCAAAAATACAGGGGTCAGCTGGTCAATTTAATAAAATGTGCCTTGATTCAGAGTCACAGATATCATCAATGCAACCGGAATGGTATTTAAAACTAGCGGTAACGGATGGCGTCACCACCCGGGAAACCCCAGTAGCTACAGTCATTCCAACCGGCAATTATTTTAATTTCATTAAACTTAATAATTTACTATTCATGCTTCTTTTCTCTTGCGTCATTCTTCTTTATATCAGTCAGGCCAAGAAAAAAGATGTATTTTTACGCCGGATTGCCGGCCTGGACGCGGTCGAAGAAGCGATCGGCCGAGCGACCGAAATGGGCCGCCCGATCTATTTTTTAACCGGCCGACAAGGCATGGGTAGTATTTCAACAATTGCCGCTACCGTCATCCTGGGTGAAATCGCTAAAAGGATCGCGGCTTACGAAACACCACTGAAAGTACCGCATACTGACGTAATCGTCATGGCCGTCTGTCAAGAGATAACGAAGGAATCATATATTCAGGCCGGTCACCCGGATGGCTATAATGAAGATATTAATTTTTATGTGACCGATGACCAGTTCGGCTACGCGGCCGCGGTGGATGGGATGATGCTCCGCGATAAACCGGCCGCCTGTTTTTATATGGGCTATTACTACGCTGAGTCACTCCTGCTGGCCGAAACCGGCCACGGGACCGGAGCGATCCAGATCGCCGGCACGGACGCGGAACATCAATTACCTTTTTTCATAACGGCTTGCGATTATACCCTGATCGGAGAAGAACTCTACGCGGCCAGCGCTTATTTATCACGGGAACCGGTTTTACTCGGCACTCTCCGTGGCCAGGATTTAGGTAAAGCGATCCTGATAATCTTTTTGATCGTCGGCGTAATTATCGCTACCCTGGGCGTCTTGAATATTTTTCAATTTCCGGAATTACTTGAACTGTTCCGTGATTTTTAATAAGGGATAGATCGATACTATGAATTTTGCCAAACGCCAACTACCTTTGATCATCTGTTTTCTAATGGGTGTCATCTTTGCTATCCAGTATTATGTGCCCCACCAGGCTTCAGAAAATATGTTAACCCAGGTAAACGACTGGATGTTGGTTATCGGTATCTTCGGCATCGCCTTAGGTCTTTACAGCGTCATCCATCTCAATATGGTTAAAATAAAA
Source organism: Planctomycetota bacterium (assembly GCA_030633885.1). GTDB lineage: Bacteria > Planctomycetota > MHYJ01 > JACQXL01 > CAKKQI01 > DAOWBV01. The sequence continues at coordinate 1,691 of DAOWBV010000198.1, read as the reverse complement.
CGGCAAGCTCCGGGCTGGGGATTCAGCACCATACTTATTTTTGCGCTAGTGGTAACATTTGTTATTGGTATGATGAACAAAGGAGCGACCGTCACCCCTGATTTCCAAGAAACATCCTTTGGTTGGATCTATAATAAAATGCTGGTCTCTTTGGGTTCGACCGTATTTTCCATCCTGGCCTTTTTTATCGCTTCGGTTGCTTTCAGAACTTTTCGGGCTCGCAGTTTTGAGGCACTCCTTTTAATGGCCGCCGCCATCATTGTCATGTTCGGCCGGGTTCCGCTGGGTGAATACATCTGGGGGTTAACCATCGGAAAAGTTATTACGAGCATTCCGACCATAAGTAGTATTACCGAATGGATCATGCAAGTTTTGAATATGGCCGGTCGACGGGGCATCTTGTTAGGAGTCATGTTAGGGGGCATTGCCACGGCGATCAAGATTATCCTGGGTATTGAACGGGCTTATCTGGGAGGTAAAGAATGAGTAAATTTGCTGATTTCATCTTAACGCTTGACCGCCGATATATTTTTCTGCTTTTGGCGATCGTGGCGTTTCTGCCTCTTTATCATCCGTTTAATTTCCCCGGTCTGACCATCAGTGACCCGGTCAAATCAGTTTATGATACGATCGAGGAACTACCGGAAGGATCAGTCATATTCATGGCCTATGACTTTGACCCGGCGTCGATGCCGGAGCTATTCCCCATGGGCTTAGCCTTGACCCGTCACGCTTTCAAGAAGAATCATCGGGTGGTCGGTAGTACGTTAGCCCTGACCGGTATCGGGTTAGCGGAAAAAATCATGGCTGACGCGGCCAAGGATTACGGCAAAAAGAATGGCGAAGACTATGTCTTTTTGGGCTGGAAACCCAGTTATGTAAATGTCATGATCGGTTTAAGTCAGGATTTATATAAAACTTTTCCGGAAGACCATTATGGCCAACCGACCCGCGGCATGCCTGTCCTGGAGGGAGTTGGTTCAATGGCCGACATTAATTATTTGGTCTGTTTCTCAGCCGGTGTTCCGGGCCCGGAAGAATGGTATGTTTACGCCAGAGACAAACACAAAGATAAATTCGAAATGGCCGGCGGCTGTACGGCTGTTATGGCCCCCGGTCTTTATACTTTCCTGAACAGCGGACAAATCAATGGTTTATTGGGCGGTATGCGGGGCGCCGCCGAATACGAAAAGCTGATCGGCCGGGAAGGCGCCGCGATCGGCGGAATGGATGTGCAGTCAACCGCTCATTTTTTGATTATTTTTCTGGTGCTTCTCTGTAATTTTCTTTATTTATTCGCCAAACCTTCTCAGGAGAAAAAATAGAACATGGGTACTTCAGCTTTAATCGGTGCCTGGGTCGCCGCCGGTTTAACTTTATGTATGTACAGTTTCCTTTATAAAGATAACCCTTTCTTTAAATTAGGGGAGCATCTTTATGTCGGAATTTCCATCGGATACGGAGTATCCCTGTTTTTCTTTACGGCCATCCTGCCGAAATGGTTCAACCCGTTGTTTAAAGACGGTGACCTCTGGTTACTCATCCCCACACTTTTAGGTATTTTACTGCTCACCCGGTTAACCCCGAAATACAGCTGGTTGAGCAAAATAACTATTGCTTTTATTATGGGTTTTGGATCCGGCGTTGGTATCCCCCGTCTTATTTCTTCTTACCTCCTGCAACAGACCCAG
>DAOWBV010000087.1 GCA_030633885.1 Planctomycetota bacterium | reverse complement strand
GATGCAGAATTTGTTCAAGCGGCGGTCAAAGAAGGCGTTATCCTGGTACCGGGCAGCGCTTTTTCCAGGCGAAACACTCATTTCCGGATCTCTTACAGCCTGCCGGATGAAAAGCTGAAAAAAGGGATCGAGATCTTGAATAAACTGGCTCGTCGGAAATAATATTCTTTGCCGATAAAATATCAACGATGTAAAACATCGTTGTCTACCATCTATTCTCAACACCCCGGTAGACAACGACCTTTATGGTCGTTGACAACAAATTAAAATCAATTGACTTTATTCAAAAAACGGTTATATTAATATTTATTGTGGGTAAAACAATCAGAAAAATCAACCTGCGACCGGCTAAAAAAATGTCTCCGGGTGAAGTAGTTGAATCGGAACGTTTTTTAGTCAGCCGTTTGAATAAGGCCGAGGATACGATCGTCCAGGTCGGTAGTTCTTCGATCGGCGGGAATAATTTTACGATGATCGCCGGTCCCTGCGCGGTTGAATCAGCGGACCAGTTACAAAAAACAGCGCGTTGGGTGAAAGAGCAGGGGGCGCATTTGCTTCGGGGCGGAATTTTCAAGGCCCGGACTTCTCCTTATTCATTTCAGGGTTTGGGACGGGAAGGATTGGAGTATCTCTGTCAGGCCAGAACGGAATTTTCTTTGCCGATCGTGACGGAAGCGTTAGCTCCGGCCCAGGTCCATGAATTATTACCCCGGGTGGATATGTTGCAGGTCGGTTCCCGGAACATGCAGAACTTTGCCTTGTTGGATGAGATCGGCCGGGTGAAAAAACCGGTATTGCTCAAACGGGGTATGATGGCGACGCTCGATGAGTTCCTGGCCGCGGCCGAATACATTTATTCCAAAGGCAATCATCAGATCGTTCTTTGTGAACGGGGTATTCGCACTTTTGAAACGGCCGCCCGCAACACGCTGGATCTGACGGCCATTCCGATCCTGAAAGAGCGAACCCATTTACCGGTGATCGTTGACCCGTCGCACGCGACCGGAAACCGGCGCTGGGTGATCCCGTTAGCCAAAGCGGCGCTGGCCGTCGGGGCGCACGGGGTAATGGTGGAAGTCCATCCGGCACCGGACAAAGCTTTTTCGGACGGAGAACAATCGCTGGATTTTAATGAGTTCAAAGAGTTGATGGCGGAATTAAATAAATTGCTGCTGGTTCGTTGATCGAGTTATTTTACTTTAGCCAGTTTTTTCCCACGCCTTTTTTTCTTCCCTTTTTGAGTCTTGACAAAAGATTTGCCGCAGACTCCCTGATGGATCTTTTCCCATTCTTTTTCGGGAATGGCGAGAAAAACATCGACCAGCCGGGGATCGAACTGAGTTCCTTTATAACGGACGATTTCCTCCCGCATTTTCTTGAAAGAACAGGCTGCCCGGTAAGGCCGGTCCGAAGTCATAGCGTCTAAGGTGTCGGCAATCGCGAAGATGCGGGCTTCCAGGGGGATATCCTGGTCGGCCAATCCCTGCGGATAACCCTGGCCGTTGTACCATTCCTGATGGGTGAGAATAATTTCCGCGACCCGCTTCAGGGCCGGCACGTTTTTCAAGATATCATAACCGATCTGGGGATGCCGTCGGATCACTTTTTTTTCTTTCGGAGTTAGCTTGGTTCTTTTCAACAAAACGTTATCGGGAATACCGATCTTGCCGATGTCATGCAATAAAGAAGCTTTGATCAAGGTGGGAAAATCAAGGTCAGGATCATTTATTTCGCGAGCCAGTTGTAAGGAGTACTGACTGACCAGAACAGAATGCACGGAAGTTTCTTTTTCCCGGGCATCCAGGGCGGAGACCAGCGAAGAGATCGTTTGTTCGTAAAGACTCTGGATCTCCTCAGCTTCGTTAACGACTTTTTGGAAAAGGTTGGCATTGTCCAGGGCGATAGCTGACTGGGTCGAGACGGCCATGGCCAGGGAAAGGTCATTCAGGCTGAAGTTGCGCCGGGCGACCAGGATCAAAACACCGATAATTTTTTCTTTGGTTTTTAAAGGCGCGACGATCAATGAACGTTCTTTGAGATAATCAACCAGTCCGGGAATGGTCAGTTTTTCCACTTCCACTTCGCCCTGGTTGATGAGAGAGGGAATGCCGGTCTTGATCACCTTGCTGGCGATGCCCTGGTTAAGATAAAGTGGATGGGCGGCGAAGAGGCGTTCTAATTTGCGGCCTTCTTCCGGATAACGGTAGGCGCTGGCTTTGACGACCAGCTGGTCGTTTTCCACGACCCGGATCAGGGCCACATCGATATTAAAATTATTCAAGGACGTTTGGACGATATTCTGCATTGCTTCTTCCAGGGACAGGGTCGAAGAGATCATGGTGCAGACATTCAGGACCAGCACTAATTCGTGATGCCGTTTGATCAGCTCTTCTTCTGATTCCTTGACCCTTTCGTATAACCGGGCGTTGTCGATCGCCGAACCGATCTGATGACCGATGATGTTCAAAAGATGTATTTCCTCTTCGCTGAAATTTTTTTGGGTGGCGGTCAAGATGTCCATGACGCCCAGTAATTTATTTTTGGATTTGAGCGGAATAGCGATAATGGAGCGAAGACCCGCTTTCAAGGCGGCAACAGCCGCGCGGTCTTTCAGAGTAGAAATATCTTTCGCGACCATGGTTTCTCCGGACTTGACCACCTGGCCGGCGTAGCCCTCGCCGACTTTGATGGTGGATATTTCTTTAATAATATGTGGCGGAATGTTTGACGGGCGATAGGCTCCTAAATGTAATTCTTTACCCGTGCTGTCCAGGAGATAGATAGTGGCCACCTGAGCCTGGAGTAACTTCAGTATCTTCTCGAGGGTGACGTTCATGACTTCACCCGGGTCAAGCGATTGATCGGTCAAAGTGGAAATGATGTTCAGTAGGGATTGAGATTTTGTCATTAACCGGTAGGTTTTCCCTTAAAATTAATGGATGGTCATTAGCCTAAGAGCAATTAAACTAAATTTCCGGAGTTTGTCCAGAAAAATTATTTATTAAGTCCGGAAATTGAATTAGATTGATTTTTTTTTCGGTTAACTGTATAATATAGACAATTAGTGAGGAAAATTTATGTGTGAAACAAACGTTTACTTGAAGCAAGAGGGCAAGGAAGAGTTGTTATTGAAAGAAGTGGGTATGATCAGACCTCAAGAAGACGGCCTGTTCATGCGGAGTATTTTCGGCGAACAGAAAAATATCAAGGGCAGGGTCACGGAGATCAATTTAATCGACCATAAGATAATCGTCGAAAAAGCATAGCGTAAAATTTCAGGAAGAAATTTTATAAAGCCACGAAGGCTTTTATCCCGCGGTCAGCGGGTAAAACCTTGGTGGCTTTTTTATTATTTAGAAATAAAATAACATGAAATGGTTTACAGGGCAATGGTTTTCGCGCATCGTTTGAATTCTCTGGTATATATTGTTCGGCCGGTCGCTCTTGGAATTTGCCCGGGCCGGGCGGCGTATCCCGGGGCCTGATTCAATTTAGAATAATAAACGCGATCAGCCGCAAATAATTTCCGTTATTTTTTACACAAAAATATTGACAAGATTCTAAAATAGTATTACGATAATATAAATTGTGTTACGCTATCGGAGGATTTCTAATGGCCGGATTAGTAAGATTCAGCGTTTCGATAGAGGATGGCTTGCTTAAAAAATTTGACACGATCGTCAAAAAGGAGGGTTATCCGACCCGTTCCGAAGCAATTAAAAGTCTTATTACGGCCGCTCTGGTAAGGAAAGAATGGGCCGGAAATAATGAAGTAGCGGGGGCCATTACCTTTCTTTATAATCATCATAAAAGAGAATTAGCCAATAAGTTGATTGATATTCAGCATGACTTTGGCGACATTATTATATCCGTTCAGCATATTCATCTGGACCATGATAACTGCCTGGAAATTGCGGTGGTAAAAGGCAAGGTAAAACAGATTCGAAATCTGGTCTCCAGGCTTAAATCAGCCAAAGGGGTCAAGCATAGCGATCTGACGATGACCACGACCGGTAAAAAGATCAGTTAAGGTTATTTTTTTTTATTTATAAGTAAGACGATTTTTAAAATCGTAATATTGTAAGCCCGCCGGGGGGCGGGCGGAGGATGTAAATTCATGTTAGAATTGTTTATCAAGGGTGGATGGGTAATGTACCCGATTCTGGCCTGTTCGATTGTGGCTTTAACCGTGGCGGTAGAAAGAGGTATTTATTTTTTGCGTATTCGAAATAATAACCAGCAGTTATTTAAAGAAGTGTCTGATCGATTGAAACAAGGGAAAATAGAAGAAGGCTTGGCGCTTTGCGCTCGGGCCAAGGGTCCGATCGCCACCGCCATGAGTGTCTGTGTAAAGAATTTTAACAAAGGACCGGCTAAGATAGAAAAGAAAATCGAGCATGAAGGTTCCGGGATCTTAACTGAAATGGAAAAATATCTTCGGATTTTGGCCGCGATTATTCAGGCGGCGCCCTTAATGGGATTATTAGGAACGATACTCGGCATGATCAAAGCATTTATCAAGATTGAAGAAGTTGGCGGAAAGGTAAATGCCATCGCTTTAGCCGGCGGCATTTGGGAAGCTTTGCTTACCACTGCCTTTGGGCTCGTGGTGGCCATCCCTTGTCTGTTGGTATATTTTTATTTTGAAGGCCGGGTTGATGATTATGAAAGAAAGATGCACGGTTTCGTGCACGAGATTATAGATTTATCCGAGGAGTTACAGAGTCATGCAGTTTCGGCGGCGAAAAAAGTTTAATACGTTGTTAAATATTACCCCATTGATTGACTGCGTATTTTTATTACTGATTTTTTTTCTCCTGACTTCTTCGTTTATTGAGGAATCGGGACTCGAAATTGAATTGCCTGAATCAGCCAGTGTTTCTCCTGTCGAGAAGCAGGAAATCATTGTCTCCATTTCAGAAGAAGGCCATTTGGCGATAAACGGAAACCCATCAAGCTTTGATAAACTCCAAAAGGTTTTAGTCGAACTCATCAGCCGATTGGGAAAGCAACAAGCAATACTCAAGGCGGATAAAAATGTAAGGTTGGGATTACTCATTAAGGTGATGGATTTAATAAAAGCCGCGGGCATTAAAACGATTAATATTAAAACTATATCTGTTTCTCCGCCAGAGGCGGACAGGAATAAAGGAAATTAACAATGACCGCGATGGGAATGAATAAAAATTTTTCTGTCGCCTTTATAGTATCACTTGGATTTCATTTAGGCATTCTTTTCGGGGCGATACCTGACTTCTCAAGTCAGGCCGGTCAAAAAGGAGAGGAAAAATTGATAGTTTCTTTTGGGGCCATCGAACTGCCGGCGATTATTACCAGAGAACCGATTCTTGAGCCACCGCCGCCGGAAGAGCCATTGTCACCATCGGATAAAGACTCAATTGCTGCCGAAACGTCGCCTGAGGAACCAAAAGAAAAATTCCAACCGGAATTAAAACCTGATAATTCCACTCTTGGAACACCGGAGCTTACAGTTGGTCAAATCGAGAGTATCAAAACACGATTTTTGAGAGAAGTGATCGCTAAGATTCATAAGGTCAAAAGATATCCTGAATCTGCCAGGCGCATGGATTTAGAAGGCATCGCCAAGGTGGAATTTATTTTGTCGGGCAGGGGCAAGATTTTTTCGGTAAGTATTATTATTTCTTCAGGATATACTATTCTGGATAAAGAAGCCGTTGCGGTGATCGAGCGAGCCGCGCCTTTTCCTCAGATCCCTGAGGAACTGGAGATTTCAGAGCTAAAATTATTATTACCGATTGTATTCAGATTGGAGAAATAAAAATAGGGGGATATGTTTAAAATGTGCGATTTTCCATTATTTAATAAATAATTTGGTTGGAGAGACAGTTCTATTGTAAATGTAAGCAGATTAAGCGGATTAATCTGTTTACTAAAAAGAGGAGAAAAGAAAAATGTTACAGAAGGTTAAAATAGTCATTCTCATGTTGGTTATTTTCGTTTTTGCTTTGCCCCGCATTTCCTTACCACAAGAGGCAACTAAAGAGAAAAAGGAGGAAACGAAAGCAGTTGAAGTTGGCGAAGTCGTTGTTACGGCCACTAAAACAAAACGGACCTTAGCCGATCTGACGGTAGAGGCAAATGTAATAACCACCGAACAAATAGAGAATTCTAACGCGCAAACCGTGGGGGATTTACTAAAGTATGTTCCGGGAATAGATACAAGCCTTTCCGAAGACCGGGCTGGTACCAATCCCTGGAAGGCAACCTTTAGGGGACTGAGATTAAATGATGGCTATGGGTTAATTTTGGTAGATGGTCAGAGGGTAAAAGGCGGCGGTATGGGTGAATATGGATATGGGCTAAATCAGATCCCACCGGAGATGGTAGAGCGGATTGAGGTGGTCAAAGGCCCGAGTTCGGTTCTTTATGGAAGTGATGCTATGGCGGGGGTAATAAATATTATCACCAAACCTACTCCCGAAAAGCGGATTTTTTCCTGTGTTCAGGGTTATGGAACACACGATGTCGTCATGCAGGGATTAACTTATGGTGATAAAATCGGCGAATTCGGTTATTTTCTGAATGCCCAGATGGAAAAATCAGAAGCCGCTAAATATGGCGGAGAAGATGAGTATGAAGGACATCACATTCAGGGCAAAGTTGGTTATGAACTTGACAAGGGTAAAAGACTGAATCTGGGGATAAATTGGGACCGAAATGATTGGCTTTATGGGGAAGAAGAAGGCTTGAAAATAAGCCCGGGCTGGGAGACTGAATTTACTGATGGTTCAAAACTTATCTTAAGGGGGTATTGGTATAATTGGGATTTTTACCACTATTCTCCTGGTTACACTGAAAGAAAAGGTGATATGGGTTATCGTCAGGTAGAGTCCCAATATACGCGCCTCTTGTCGGATAAGCATCTGGTTACCGGTGGAATAGAGTTCTTGCAAGAAGAAATAGATTATAATTTAGCTGATAAAACAGTTAATACCCGGGGCCTGTTTTTACAGGACGAATGGGCCGCCTTAAATAATTTGAATATAGTTATTGGCGTTAGGCTTGATTCCCATTCTGAATTTGGTTCCGAGATTAATCCTAAGATTAGCGGCTTATTGAGGTTCTCGGAAAAAACACGGTTCAGGGCTTCAATCGGACGCAGTTTTAAGTCTCCCACTATCCGCCAATTGTACTATCTCGCCCCGATGAAACACGGCTCATACTATATTCAGTCCAATCCGGACTTAGACCCGGAATATGGCATCGGGTATTCCTTAGGGGTTACTCAAGAAATCAGTGATAAGTTCTCAGCTAACTTGAGTGTTTTCAAAAACGATGTGGATGATATGGTGATCAGGTATGACATTGGCCAAACTTATCTCGGCCTACCGTTGAGGAGTTATAAGAATGTTGCTGAGGCCTATACCCAAGGGGTAGAGATGGGACTAAAGGCTCAATTAATTGAATCTGTTTCAAGTAACCTTTCGTATACATTACTAGATACGGAAGATAAAGAGACAGGTAAAGAACTTACCGACCGTCCCAAACATACGGCTGGTTGGCAGCTGAATTATGATAACCAGCAATATGGATTTAATGTTAACTGGGGCTTACGGTATGTAGGTTCAATGTTTATAGACTCGGCTAATACACAGGAATCGGATCACTATGTAATAGGCGAAATAAAGTTGGTGAAAAGTATTTCCAAACAGGCTAAATTATCCCTGGAAATAGACAACCTGTTTAATAGTAATTACGGTTGTAATGCCGACTATCAGACACCTAAGGACAAAGGCAGAGAAGGCCGAACTCTTATGGGCAAGATTATTGTTAGATTTTAGCCGTTCACAAAACTTTGGGTGCCCGACTTTAGTCGGGGTCTTAGGCTAAAGCCTGACATCCAGAGCTGAGAACTGGTAAAGAAAGGAGAAAGATGAAACGATTTATTATTATTGGATTAACGGTCGGGTTAGTAGCGGTGTTATCTTTAACGGCTTATGCTCACTATACGTGGCTTACTG
>DAOWBV010000083.1 GCA_030633885.1 Planctomycetota bacterium | reverse complement strand
CTGATCGTATTTCGGCCTTCGATGTGGTTCTACCGAACGGTTTACCTCGCAAAGGTCAAGTCCTGACCTCGATCTCGGCTTTTTGGTTTGATTTTCTTAAAGGGATCACTCCGAATCATCTTATTTCCATGGATTTTGATGAGATCGTTAAGCAGGTCCCGCAAACTAAAGACCATCGGGCTTCTTTAGCCGGTCGAAGCATGTTGGTCAAAAAAACCAAAGTCTGGCCGGTTGAATGTATCGTTCGTGGTTATCTGGCCGGATCCGGTTGGAAAGAATACCTGAAGAGTAATTCGATTTGCGGTATTAAATTACCGGCTGGGTTAAAGGAGTCAGCAAAATTACCCGAGCCGATTTTTACGCCATCGACCAAAGCTGAGTCAGGGCATGACGAAAATATTTCTTACGAACAGATGGAAAAAATTATTGATCCGAAGGTGGCCGCGGAACTAAAGGAGCGTAGCCTTGAGATCTATCGCCAGGCCCATCAGTACGCTTTAGGTAAAGGGATCATTATTTGCGATACGAAATTTGAATGGGGCGAACTCAATGGCGAGATAATTTTAATTGATGAGGCCCTAACACCTGACTCTTCCCGCTTCTGGCCTAAAGAGGGTTATCTGGCCGGGCGCGGTCAACCTTCGTTTGATAAACAGTTCGTGCGCGATTATCTGGAAGCGTTGAACTGGGATAAAAAGCCGCCGGCGCCGAAACTGCCGGAAGAGATCATCAAAAAATCATCAGAGAAATATCTTGAGGCCTATCGCATTCTGACGGGGCAGGAATTATAAGGATCTTTTCAGGACGGTGATGAATTTCTGATTCTGTTCGGGCGTACCGATTGTTACCCGCAGTCCGCTTCGTTTCATATCTGAGGCGGGCAGGAAACGGACCATCAATCCTTCTTTGACCAGTTTCCGGGCGATCTCTTTTCCCTTCGGCCCGATGGGCAGGAAAATAAAGTTCGCTTCGGTCGGGACAAAGGTCAGGTCAAGCTTCCTGAACTCTTCGGATAAATATTTCTTGCCTACTTCGTTTATTTCCACACTTATGGCCAGGTGCATTTTGTCTTCCAAAGCCGCCAGGGCCGCGCTCTGGGCGATCCGGTTAACGTTAAAGGTCATGTGTACCCGCTTAAGGCTGTCGATGATCTTCGATGGTCCTATCCCGTAACCGATTCGCAGGCCCGCCAGTCCGTAGATCTTGGAAAAGGTGCGCAGGATCAGGACCGTGCGTCCGTTTTTGAGATAGTCCATGCTTTTGGGATAGTCAGGACGCTTGATGTATTCATAATAGGCCTCATCAAAGACGACCAGAACCGAGTTCGGGACTTTCTTCATGAAGCGTTCGACCTCTTTGGCCGTGTTCATGGTGCCGGTCGGATTGTTCGGGTTGGCGATAAAGATGACCTTGGTCTTGGCGGTTACCGCCTCGGCCATGGCGTCGAGATCGTGCCGGAAATCTTTCATTGGGACGCTGACGATCTTACCGTTGGCGATCGTGATGACGATCGGGTAGATGACAAATGACTGGTCCGCCATGATGACCTCGTCACCGGGATCGACAAAGCATTTGGCGATAAAGTCGAGTATCTCCGCGGAGCCGTTGCTGATGATCAGTTCGTTCTCGTCCACGCCCAGTTTTTTAGTCAGGGCTTGGGTGAGATAATAGCAGTTATCGTCCGGGTAATAATTAACTTTCGGCAATCCTTCTTTCATGGCCTCCAGGGCCTTGGGCGAAGGGCCGAGCGGGTTCTCGTTGGAATTGAGCCGGATGATCTCTTTGGTGATGCCCATTTCCTTGGCCAGCTCTTCGGTCGGCTTGCCAACCAGGTAGGGTTTAATATTAAAGATGTTTTTTCTGGTCAATTTATCGATCATAGGCTGATTAAATCAGATGAAGTGGTTTTGTCAACAAAAAGCAACGGTTGAACCGTCGGATAGATTATTTTGTCTGTTCAATTTCTTGACTTTTCCGCATAATTGTTTAAAATGATTTTTCTTTTTACGAACCCTATGTGAGGTAAAAAAATGAGCAAACCATACTGGTCCAAGCGCGACCGGGCACCCAAAGATCACACCCTGTTCAGCGACAAGTTTTTCTCGAAAGAGGCGCCGGGCATCATCTACGAGAAGAGGCCGATCATTGATATGAAGTCAGGCCAGGAGGTCAAGGATCTTTTTTCGGCCTGGATCATTCTCAATAACCCGAAACAGTATAATTCTTACACGACCGACATGGTCAAGGGCGTCATCGCCGCTTTTCAGCATGCTTCGAGCGATAACAGCGTGGTCGGCGTGGTCTTCACGGCCATGGGCGATCGGGCCTTCTGCACCGGAGGGAACACCAAGGAGTACGCCGAATATTATTCCGATAACCCGACCGAATACGGCAAGTACATGGATCTTTTTAACGCCATGGTCGACGCGATCCTTAACTGCAAGAAACCGGTTATCTGCCGGGTCAATGGAATGAGAGTCGCCGGCGGGCAGGAGATCGGCATGGCTTGTGACATTACTGTTTCTTCTGATTTAGCTATATTTGGTCAAGCCGGGCCCAAGCATGGTTCGGCACCGGACGGTGGTTCGACAGACTTTTTACCTATGTATATCGGAATTGAAAAAGCCATGTGGTCATGCGTTGCTTGTGAGATGTGGAGTTCTTATAAGATGAAACAGATCGGTCTGATCACGGAAGTGGTGCCGGTCATGAAAGAGAACGGGAAGTTTGTCCGCAACCCGCTCGTGGAAACAGATAAATACGTGGATAACGGTGAAGTGGTTTACGGCGAGTTCAAGAAGGGCGACGAGGCTAGGAAAGCCAAGGATGCCATCAAGAAAGCTACCGTGGATTTTGAACTGCTCGATAAGGAAGTCAATAAGGTTCTTTGGACGTTCACCAATCTGATGCCCGGTTGCTTGATTAAGACTGTTGATAGCGTTCGTTTGAAGAAAAAATTCTTCTGGGACCAACAGAAGTTGCCTAACCGGCACTGGTTGGCCGCGAACATGTCGACCGAGGCCTTCCTGGGCTTTAACGCGTTCAACAGCCGGAAGATTACCGGCAAAGATGTGATAGATTTTGTTAAATACCGGCAACTATTGGCGGAAGGCCATTCCTTTGATGAAGAACTGATCAAAGCGGTGATGCCTCCGGCCGCGGAGTAAAATACCATGCATTTAAAAGGAAAATCAGCGATCGTGACCGGCGGCAGTCTGGGGATCGGCGCGGCCATCGCGCTTGACCTGGCCAAGAACGGTGCCAACGTGGCCATTAATTATCGCAAGCACGCCGATGAGGCGAACAAGGTAGTGGAAGAAATAAAAAAGATGGGTTGTCAGGGGCTGGCTGTTAAGGCCGATGTCTCAAACGCGGCCGACGCGGCTAATATGGTCCAGACCGTAATTAAAGAGTTCGGCTCGTTAGATATCTTGGTCAATAATGCCGGGATCAATCGTGATGGCGTGGTTTGGAAAATGACTGAAGAACAATGGGATAGTGTCATGAATATTAACCTGAAAGGTTGTTTTAATTACGTCAAGGCGGCAACCGCTATTTTTAAACAACAGAAATCAGGTAAAATAGTTAATATTACTTCTATTAATGGTCTGAGAGGTAAATTCGGCCAGAGTAATTATTCAGCTTCAAAGGCCGGGATCATCGGTTTTACTAAAGCGGTCGCGCGCGAGATGGGTCGGTCTGGCGTTAATGTTAACGCTGTGGCCCCGGGATTGATCGAGACCGATATGATCAAAAACGCGCCGGAAGATGTGAAGCAAAAAGCCATGGCTGAAATTATTTTGGGTCGGATCGGTCAGCCGGAAGAAGTGGCCAGTGTGGTCAGTTTTCTATGTTCCGAAAATGCCCGCCACATTACCGGCGAAGTGATTAAGGTCGACGGAGGACAATATATCTAATGTCTGCTTATAAACATATCAAATATGATTTTACTGATGGAATTGCCAGGATTACCTTGAATCGTCCTCCCCTGAATGTTCTCAACATCGAAATGATGAATGAGATCGTCGGTATCCTGAAAAAACTTTTTGACGAAGATGTCCTGAAGCTAATTGTTTTTTCGGCTGACGGTAAGTCTTTTTCTGCCGGGGTGGACGTGGGCGAGCACATAGGTGATCAGGTCCGTGATATGATCCAGACCTTTCACGATATTTTCCGCTGGTTAGTCCGGATAAACAAACCGACTCTGGCCGTTGTTCAGGGTACCTGTTTGGGCGGAGGGTGCGAACTGGCTACTTTTTGCGACGTGATCGTGGCGGCCGAGGATGCCAAGTTTGGCCAGCCGGAGATCCAGGTCGGTGTTTTTCCGCCCATTGCCTGTTTGGTCTGGCCGGAATTCATCAGCGACAAGAAAGCGCTGGAATTATTACTGACCGGAAATATTATTAAAGCGCCGGAAGCGGAAAAGATCGGGCTGATCAATAAATGCGTGGCGATTGACCGGTTGGATGCCACGGCCGATGAATACATTACCAGGATCAAAAAACTCAGCGCGCCGGTTCTTGGTTACACCAAAAAGGCTACCCTGTACCGATTCAATGAAAAATTTTCCAAAGACCTGGATGAAATAGAACATATTTACTTGAATGAACTGATGCAGACGAAAGATGCCAATGAAGGATTGAAAGCGTTTCTGGAGAAACGACCTCCCCGGTGGAGTCAGCGATAAAAATCTATAGAGGAGTAAAGATCTTATGATGGAGATGTTTCAAGAATGGTATGACAGCCGGCATGAATACGTCAAAGAATGGAAAAAGAAAAATAAAAACGGGCGGGTAATGGGTTATTTCTGTACTTACGTGCCTGAAGAAATACTTTACGCGGCTAATATCCTGCCGGTCCGGATCCTGGGCAGTCATGAACCGCAGGACGTGACCGAACCTCATATTTTCGGGATGTATTGTCCTTTTTGCCGTGATTGCCTGGCGCAAGGGTTAAAAGGTCGTTATGATTATCTCGATGGGGTGATGATCGCCCAGTCCTGTATTCATATTCGTCAGGCTTTTACTTCCTGGCAGCTTCACGTCCCGGTTTCTTACAGTTATTATCTGTCCATGCCGCATAATCTGCAGAGCAAACATGCCCGTCCTTATCTGGCCGGTGAACTGGCTGCTTTTAAGAAGTCCATCGAAGAATGGACCGGCGAAAAGATTTCGGACGCCAAGTTGGATGAAGGCATTGAATTGATGAACAAGAACCGTCGGTTGTCAAAACAGATTTACGAGACCCGGAAAGCGGATAATCCTCCGTTGACCGGTCTGGAAGCCATGTATTTGGCTGTTTCCAGCCAGATGGTTGATAAAAAAGAACATAGTCAAGCGATGGAAGCCGCGTTAAAAAAACTACCGACTCGTAAGCTTGACCGCGAAACCGGCGCCCGCTTAATGATCATTGGCAGTGAAGATGACGATACGGAATTTCTGAAAATGGTCGAATCGGTCGGGGCGACTTTTGTCATTGATGACCATTGTACCGGGACGAGATATTTTTGGAATGAGGCCCGGAAAGAAAAGGATCGGCTGGCGTCCATTGCCAATCGATACATTGATCGGCCGGCCTGCCCGACCAAAGACTGGCCGGACCGGACGCGCCTGCCGCATATTTTGAAATTAGCCAAAGATTATAACGTGCAGGGGGCGATCATTATGCAGCAGAAATTCTGCGATCCGCACGAACTCGATACCCCGGCTATCCAGAATATGCTGAAAGAAAATAATATTCCGACCCTGTTCCTGGAATTTGATGTGACCGTACCGATCGGACAGTTTAAAACCAGGGTCGAAGCTTTTCTCGAGATGATCGGCGAAGAAGATCTGTTTTAAAGGTTACGGGATGTTATGGGATAGCATGTGTAGCGGAAGGCTTTAGCCTTCCACGAAATGGAAACCTAAAGGTTTCCGCTACAATTTAAATTTGAAAAATATTATGTAGGAGTGAGTTGTATGGCGAACAAGTATAAAACTGAACCATTAAAATGCTGGAGCAAGGCCAAGGAGATCAGAGATAATTTTTATAAAGATTACGCCACGGCTAAGGACAAGGGTGGTATTCGCTGGGCCGGCGGGGCCTGGTCCTTTGGCGCGATCCCGGCCGGGTTGGGCGATGACGTTTACCCTTTGACCGGTGAACCTTACGGGGCGTCCGTTTCCTGGAACAAGGAATTTGCTCTTCAGTGTCAGGAAGCGGCTGAAAAAAAAGGTTATGCCCGCGACCTTTGTTCTTACATGCGTAATTACTGGGGTTCGATCATTCTTGATAAATACGCCTTTGGCGGACCTTTTCCTAAGCCGGATTTTAACTGGCAGGATCATATCTGTTGCAGTCACGCCAAATGGTATCAGGTGGCCAGTGAATTGGAAGGCGGTGTGCCGAATTATTTGATCGATGTCGGGGTCGGATCGGAAGATGAGATAAATAAAAATAAAGTTGATTACGTGGTCAACCAGATGCATGACGGGATCGATTGGCTGGAAAAAACCACCGGTCGTAAATACGATGATGCCAAACTGATCCAGGCTGTTAACAACGAGTGCGAATCGACGGCCCGCTGGGCGGAAGTCTGTGTTTTAAACAAAAATATACCCGCGCCGCTGGAAGAAAAAACCATGTATTCGCTTTACGTGCTGGGGACCCTGATGAAGCACAGTAAAGTGGTGGCTGATTTTTATCACGAACTGTTGGATGAGGTCAAAGACCGGGTCAAGCGCGGGATTGCCGCTGTTCCGAACGAACGGTGCCGGGTGATGAGCGATACCCAACCGCCCTGGGCTTTCCTGAAAATTTTCCGGTACCTCGAAAAATTCGGCTGCGTTTCCATCGGCTCCCTTTATACTTTTGGTTTGATCGGATTATGGGAAGAAAAACCGGACGGCAGTTGGGGCGCCAAGACCACCCCGAAGGAAAAAGGGATTACCATAAAAGATCGGGACCAGGCTTTGAGGATCCTGACTGAATGGAATCTTTGTAAACCAGAATGGCAGCATTTTTATTCCCCGAAACTTAAGAGCGATATGATGATCCGCATCGCCAAAGAATGGAAACTGGACGGGGTAATGTTACATTATAATCGTGGTTGTGAAGGTTTGAGTTTGGGTATTGCCGAGAACCGGTTAGCTCTTCAGAAGGCCAATTATCCGGTGATGACCTTTGAGGGTAACATGGGTGACGAACGTGAATTTGACGAAGCCCGGACCATGACCCGGATCGATACTTTCATGGAAACTCTGGATTTGAAAAAGATAGAAGACTAAGAAAATAAGGCGACCGCAAGGGTCGCAGCGACAACCATTACTGTAGCTGCGGGGCTTGTCCCCGCCCATGATGAGGAGATAAGAAATGATCACTGCCGGTATTGATATGGGAGCGAAAACAATCAAGGTTGTCATCTTAAAGGACAATAAAATTGTCGCCCAAAGTATTATTCTGGGTGGTTTTGACCAACGGACCGCGGCCGAAAAAATTTTCAGCGAAGCTCTGGAAAAAGCCAAACTTACCCGTAATGATATCGAAGATATTACGGCGACCGGTATGGGGAAGAAAGAGATCTACATGCATCCGCCCATTTCGGCCAATAACGAGATCACCGAGGTCAGCGCTGATTCCCGCGGGGCCACCTATCTTTTTCCGTCAGCGCGGACGGTGATCGATGTCGGAGCTGAAGAAGGACGCGGTATCAAGTGCGATGACAAAGGAAAAGTGATTGATTTTGCCGTCAACGAAAAATGCGCGGCCGGGGCCGGTTCGTTTACCGAAGCCGTGGCCCGGGCTCTGGAAGTAAAGGTCGAAGAGATCGGGGACTTGTCTCTTCAATCAAAAGAAGCCGTAGCGATGAATGCCCAGTGCGCGGTTTTTGCCGAATCGGAAGTGGTCTCGCTGGTCCACGCTAAGACCTCCAAAGCCGATATTGCCCGGGCGGTCCATGATGCTATTGCCAGCCGGATCAGTTCCATGGTCAAACGGATCGGTTCAGAAAAAGAAGTTTGTCCGATCGGTGGAGCGGCCAAAAATAAAGGTTTCGTCGATTCTTTAAAAAGAGCCTTGGAGTTAGATAAATTATTGATCCCGGAAGAACCGGAATTTGTCGGGGCTATCGGGGCTGCTTTGATCTCAGCTAAAAATAAATAATCTAGAATAGATATTTTGAGGAGTGAAAGGATATGGCGAAGGAATTCTGGCGTTGGAAAGAATACAACTGGAAAGATGATAGTAAGGACTGGAAAAAAGCAAAAATTATTACGGCCGGTGTTGATATCGGTTCAGTCAGTTCCAAAGCGGCTATTATGCTGGATGGT
>DAOWBV010000192.1 GCA_030633885.1 Planctomycetota bacterium | reverse complement strand
ATACAATATCTCCAAGCATATCAAGGAACTGAAAATTGCGGGCCTGGTTACGGAGCGGAAAGAAGGACAGTTTGTCTTTTACGCCCTGGTCCCCCATAAGGACAGGTTCGATCAATTGATCTTAAAATCGCTTGGGGAAATTGATGGCAAAATCATCAAGAAAGACAAGCAACGGATGAAAAAGCGTCTCGCTTTAAGAGTAAAGAATAAATGTGTCGTGGGCATGAGAAAGAAATAAGGATTAAATGAAAGAACGAACGAAATTATTACTGATTATCAGCGTATTTTCGCTGGCTTACTTTATTCCGTTTGAACAGCTCAGATTCCAAAATGCCCTGATGGAATCATTGGCCATGCTCCAGGAGTACGCGCGGGAGCACATTATCCTGTGTCTGGTACCGGCCTTTTTTATTGCCGGCGCCATTGCCAATTTTATCAGCCAAGCCGCGGTCATGAAATATTTCGGAGCCAAGGCTAATAAGATATTGTCTTACTCGGTCGCCTCGGTCTCAGGCACGATTCTGGCGGTCTGTTCCTGCACGATCTTACCCATCTTCGCCGGTATCTATAAATGCGGGGCCGGTATCGGGCCGGCCACGGCCTTTCTTTATTCCGGCCCGGCTATCAATATCCTGGCGATTATCTTGACGGCCCGGGTCCTGGGCCTGGAAATGGGTATTGCCCGGGCCATCGGCGCGGTTGTCTTTTCGGTTGTCATCGGACTCTCCATGCATCTTATCTTCCGCAAAGAGGAACTCCGCCGGCAAACCGGTCCGGAACTGGTTATCCCCAAAGATGGCGCCCGAGTTCGTCCTTTATGGAAAAACGCCCTGTATTTTGCCGTGATGGTTGGTATCTTGGTCTTTGCCAACTGGGGCCAGGATGAGACCATACCGTTCTGGCAGATGATCTATAAAGCTAAATGGATCATTACCCTGGTCCTTTTGGGTATTCTAATACTGATGTTGGTAAAATGGTTCCGTAAGGATGAGATGAAGCGCTGGGGGGATTCCACCTGGGGGTTTGCCAAACAAATCTTCCCTTTGCTCCTGGCCGGTGTCTTCGTGGCCGGATTTTTACTGGGCCGGCCGGGTCATCCGGCCCTTATTCCGAATGAATGGATTGAAGGATTGGTCGGCGGTAACAACCTGTGGTCGAATCTCTTTGCCGCTCTTTCCGGGTCACTGATGTTTTTCGCCAGGCTGACAGAGGTACCCATCCTGGAAGGCCTGATCGGCGCGGGCATGGGTAAGGGCCCGGCCCTGGCCCTGTTACTAGCCGGCCCGACACTTTCATTACCCAGCATGCTGGTTATCAGGGGTATTTTAGGCACGAAAAAAACCGTGGTCTATATTGCTCTGGTGGTTATTATGGCCACGCTCAGCGGACTGATTTACGGTGCGTTTTTTTAACACCTGAAGGTATTTGCATATTAATATAGCTACTTTTAGAAGGAGGCGAACGATATGAAAATAGAGATATTGGGTACCGGCTGCGCCAAGTGTGACCAGCTGGAAGAATTAACCAGGCAGGCCGTCGCCGAGTTAGCCGTCCAGGCCGAGGTGGTTAAGGTCAAGGAACTAAGCAAGATTATGAGTTACGGCGTGATCCTAACCCCGGCCCTGGTCATTGACGGCGAGGTTAAGGCATCCGGTAAAGTGCCGGCTAAGGCAGAGATCACTTCTTTTATCACGAGTAAGTTATCAGAGTAAAGGAGAGGTTTTTATGCTTAAAAAAGATATTAAAAAGACAGTCAGGAAAGCCTATGGTAAAATTGCCGAGAAAAATACCGGTTGCGGATGCGGCGGCGGTTGTTGCCCTGACACTAAAGAATTGACTAATTCTATCGGGTATTCAAAAAAGGAATTAAATTCTATTCCGGATAATGCTAATCTGGAGCTCGGCTGTGGCAACCCGGTCGCTTTAGCCGAGCTAAAGGAAGGTGAGATTGTATTGGATTTGGGGTCAGGCGCCGGCATTGATTGTTTCCTGGCCGCTAAAAAAGTCGGTCCGAAAGGAAAAGTAATCGGGATCGATATGACTCCTGAGATGATCAGGAAAGCAGAAAATAACGCTAAAAAGGCAGGGATGCTAAATACAGAATTCAAGCTCGGCGATATCGAAAATCTTCCGGTAGATGACAACTCAATTAATGTAATTATAAGTAATTGTGTTATCAATTTGTCACCGGATAAGGAAAAAGTATTCCAGGAAATCCACCGGGTATTAAAACCGGGCGGGAAAGTAACCATTTCTGACATGGCCTTGTTAAAACAATTACCGGTAAACATTGAAAAGAATATCAAGGCGTATGTTGGTTGCGTTAGCGGAGCGATCTTGATTGATAAATACAAAGCAATAATGAATTCAGCCGGATTCAAAAGAGTAAAAATTACTCCCAAGAAATATACATTCATAAGCGATAATACTAATGACCCGTTTTGCCGGTTTCTTTTTGATAATTTGCCCAAAGGCAAATCAATTTATGATTATGTGACCAGTATATATGTCGACGGTTATAAATAAGAAAGGAATTAATATGACGGCTGATAAAAAACCATATTGGTGGAAAATAGGGATTGTAGTTGCGCTGATCGTTGCGATCGGAGTGATTGTTACGAGTAAAAAGCGCTCGAAAAGCGATCAATCATACCCGGCAATCAGTCCGGTTAATCCGACTGCGGAAAAATCATTTTCAAATCCGCTGGAGAAGGCTTTAAGGAGCGGGCGACCGGTGCTGGCTGATTTTGGTCGGGGAACATGTATTCCTTGCAAGGCAATGAAACCAATCCTTGATGAATTAACCATTACCTATAAAGACAGAGCTGAAATATTATTCTTTGATATTGATAAATATAGGGATTTAACTAATGAGTATCAGGTCCGGTTAATTCCGACCCAGGTATTCTTTGATAAATCCGGTAATGAGATCTGGCGCCACGAGGGATTTCTGGGAAAAGATAAAATCATAGAAAAACTGAAAGATTTAGGCGTTAACTGAAATGATCCAAGATATATTTAGTTATCTCTCACGACTTTTGGAATCGAGTCCATCGTTAGCGATAACCGCCGCTTTTATCTGGGGAATCCTGAGCATCTTGTTAAGCCCTTGCCATTTAGCGAGCATACCGCTGGTCGTTGCTTTTATCAGCCAGGACCATGATAAGTCCATTCGCCGGGCATTTGGATTATCTATTTTATTTGCTTCAGGAATTCTTGTGACCATCGGGTTAATCGGTTTAATTACCGCGTCAATCGGAAGAATGACAGGCGATATCGGTCCTTACGGAAATTATATCGTGGCCATAATCTTTTTTATTATCGGGCTTCATTTTCTCGGGGTTATTCCGTTACCCTGGTCCGGGATCGCACCGACCAGCAAGCGTAAAGGATGGATTGCCGCATTTTTATTGGGACTGATTTTTGGGATTGCCATCGGGCCCTGCACCTTTGCCTATATGGCGCCGATTTTAGGCCTGACTTTTAAGATCGCCGCTACCAATTTTGTT
>DAOWBV010000159.1 GCA_030633885.1 Planctomycetota bacterium | reverse complement strand
TCTTCTTAAATTTCATTGTAAATTTTTAACATAATGAAACCACAGATTCACACAGATGAACACAGATATAAAAAGTAAATATCAGGAATCCGTGTTTATCAGTGGTTCCCATGCTTTTCGTCAGAGTTTCTTAAAGAAAAAAGTTATCGTCTTCCATTTCTTCTATTTCACTGACATTTTTTTCGGAATTGATAAAGTCTTCGATCCACCAGTTAACCCGGTGATAAAAACAGCCAACGACCTGACATTCCTTGGTCGCGTTAAAAGTAGCGATCGACCGGGCCGCAGTCTCCAGGGTATTCCCGAATTTTGTTTCCGTGCTGTACCCATCGCCGGCCCCAACTTTCGCTTTTTCCACCCCTCGGAAAGCCGGGCAGTGAAAAATACCGGCCGGTGAAACCACGGTCCGGAAAAATTGGAGGTGGCACCTGCCAGGTTGTTTCTTTATCTTTCCGGTTTCTTTATTCAGGATCGCCTTAAGATTCACGCTTTCCAATATCTTTATTTTATCGCCGGCGGTTTCTTTGGCCTGGCACAGATTAACCTTTATGGTTTGCCTGATCTTCTCTTCTTTGTCCTGATCGACCTGATGAAGCAATGATTCCTTTTTGGATTCTGGTAGTCTGATCAGGCATGGTTTAAATGAAATATAGTCAAATGAATATTCGGCAGCCAGTCGCACCGCTTCGGCCATCTCGTTAATATTAGGGATCAATTCCCGGCCATTGATCTCAACGCCCTCCCAAACAATAACAAAAGAATACCCGAGAGAAACGGCCGGATTGGCCTGTTTCAATTCTTTGGCTTTATTTAATATTTGAGATAAGGTCGTTTTAATCCTTGGCTGATGGGCCACCTGAAAAGTCTCTTCCCGGGCGGCATCGATGGAAAGCCGAACCCAGTCCTTTTTTTTCAGGCAATCGACGACGGGAATAACTTTATCCAACCGGGTCCCGTTAGTGACGATACCCAGTTCAAGATCCTTTGATTTGATATAACGCGTGATCTCCCCGAAATCCTTATGCAGGGTCGGCTCGCCACCGCCTAATAGTATGACTGAACGAAGCCCGTTGGCCCGCAGAACATCAATCGTTTTTTTTATGTCGGCCAGTTCCAGATACCCGTTAGCATTGATAATATCCGAATCAACGCAGAAGGGACAGGCAAAATTACAGGCGGAGGTTAGATCGAGATTAATGGATATGGGGCCCCGTAAAGCTGGGCCACGGGGCAGGCTGGTCTGGAGCGGTCTTTGGCCCCGGCCGCCGCCGCGCAGATCTCTCTGCCAGGTAATATATTCCCGCAGAACCTTGATCGTTGACGCCTGCTGGAGTTTCGAGGCGAAATCATGTTCGCGATTTTGCAGTTTCTTCATTCTTTGTATTTCAGGATTCTTCATAAGCGTCGTAAATTTTTTTGAGCGCGACCATATTATTCAGAATATGGTCAGGGCCGATCAGTGGATCAGTCTTTTTCTCAACAGCGGACATAAAATCCCTGATGGACAGATCAAGCGGATCGATTAACTTCAGTTTTTTACCCTGGTAACTGAAATAAATATCATAATTTTCCGGGTCAATGATCCGTTTAACGACCTGTTCATCAAAACCAAAAGAAAAATCGCGGGGTTGTTTTTCCTGCGAAGCCAATTTTATTAACACCTGACATTTGCCAAATCTTGAAGCGTATTGCAATATTATCGTCATTTTCCCTTTGCCAGCTGACTGAAAACTGCAATCCCCCACTTCGCCTTTTCCCAGAACACAATAAAGAATACTCAAAGGATGAGGGACGGACTCCGGGATCATTTCCTTTTTACCGCAAGAAGGCGACATGTTTATCTCGAATTGTCCGGCTTTCGCGAGGTCGACCGGCCCGCAGAGTTCCTGATAGTATTTCAGGGAAAAAGGGAGTTGAGAGTTCATGGCGACGGTTAATTTTTTTGCACTTACTTTTTTAAAAATATCTTCCAGGGTCCGGTTGAAGTCGTCGGTCACCGGCCAGATAAACGGTTTTTCGCAGAAAATATTCACGCCGGCATCAATACATTTCAGCAGATACTCAGCGTGGGTGGAAGCCGGGGAAGCGATCACCACGGTCTCCGGGCGTTGGGTTTCGATCAGCCGTCGAAAATCCGTGTAAGGGACCGCTTCGATCCCGTATTTTCTGAGGTTGGCCGAAGCCCGGCGGGCTGTTTGATCCGTGGTCCCCAGGACCGATCCAACCACGGCTCCGTTCCGGTGAAAATATCGGGCGATATATTCACCGATACCGTTTTGATTCCGGCCGGCCCCGATAATAGCTACTTTCATCATGTCAATTATAAATTTTGTTTCCGGATAGTCAAAGAAAATAAATTTTTACGGCTCCAACGACAATTGACTTGACACGATATTTTCGTATGTTATAATTGTTAGGCGTACCTAACTTTATTAACCTCAACAAATACAAAGAAACATCAGCCGTAAATCATGACACCCCACGATCTAAACGATAAAATCTCGGTTGATCTGACGAAAAAAAACAAGGTCGTCCTGGTCGGCAATCCGAACGTGGGCAAAAGCGTTATTTTCGGGCTATTGACCGGACGCTACGTGACCGTCTCAAATTATCCCGGGACCACGGTGGAAGTCACTCAGGGCCTGGCCCTGTTCGATCCAAATAATATCCTGATCGACACCCCGGGCATCAATAATCTGATCCCCCAATCCGAAGACGAACGGGTCACCCGCGATATTCTGCTGCGGGAAAAACCCAAACTGGTCATCCAGGTTGCCGACACCAAAAATCTCCGCCGGGCCCTGTTCATCACACTACAGTTGGCCGAAATGAAAATACCCTTTGTCCTGGTATTGAACATGGACGACGAAGCCCGGGCGCGCGGTATCTCGATCGATACTACAAAATTATCCGACCTTCTGGGAGTTGATGTCATCACGACGGTCGCCACCCAACGTCAGGGTATCCGCGCCCTGATCAAAAGTCTGGCCACTCCGCGGATCAGCACCTTTGAACTTAAATACGAACTAATGATCGAATCAACCGTCAAAAAAACCATGCCCCTATTGCCGGAAACGCCGATCGCCAGAAAGTCACTGGCCCTGATGTTGCTGGCCGGAGACGAATCCCTGAAAACCAATCTGGCCGGAAAATTAGATGTCAATATCCAAACACGTCTGGCCGAAACCCGAAAAGAACTCCACGTCTGTTACATTAAACCTTTAAGTTATGTCATCAACCAGAACCGGCTGAAACAGGTCGATCGGATCATAGATTTAGTTTTAAAAAAAGAAGAATCGACCGACGAAAATTCGACAACGGCCCGGCTGGGACGCTGGGCCATGCATCCGATCTGGGGCCTGCCGTTCATGCTCTTGATCCTCTACCTGACTTATCTCATTGTCGGCCAATTCGCCGCCGGTACCTGTGTGGATTTTTTACAGGAAGTAGTTTTCAATCAGTATATCAACCCGGTCATGATCAACCTGGTTAACTTAATCCCGATACCTTTACTTCAAGAATTAATGATCGGCGAGTATGGTTTAATCACCATGGCCCTGACTTACGCCATCGCGATCGTTTTACCGATCGTCGGATTTTTCTTTATTATCTTCGGCCTCCTGGAAGATTCCGGTTATTTGCCGCGGTTAGCGATCATGGTCAATCGTATTTTTAAAATGATCGGACTGACCGGTAAGTCGGTTTTACCGATGGTGCTGGGTCTGGGCTGTGCCACAATGGCCACGATGACCTGCCGGATCCTGCCCACCCGCAAGGAACGGATCATCGTCACATTATTACTGGCGCTGGCCATCCCCTGCTCGGCTCAGTTAGGAGTGATCTTCGGAGAAACTTCGGCCATTTCCCTGATGGCGACCTTAATCTGGGCGGGCGGACTCTTAGCCGTCATTATGATGGTCGGCTATCTTGCTTCCCGGCTCTTGCCCGGTAAAAGCTCAGATTTTATTATGGAAATACCACCCCTGCGAATACCCCAATTCACCAATATCATAATTAAAACACTATCGCGGGTGAAGTGGTACCTGAAGGAAGCGTTACCGCTTTTTGTGCTGGGGACGCTGGTTTTATTTATCATGGCCAAAACCGGGGTACTGACATTGATCGAAGACCTGGCCGCGCCGGTGGTAGTCAACCTTTTGCAATTACCGAAAGAAACCACGGCCGCTTTTATCATGGGTTTTCTGCGGCGTGATTACGCGATAGTGATCGCGGTCGAAAGCGGACAGTTAGCACCGATCCAGATATTGGTCGCCATCTTCACGATCACCCTTTTTGTCCCCTGCATCGCCAACGTTTTTATGATCATTAAGGAACAGGGACTCAAGGTGGCGCTGCTGATCGTTTCGTTTGTTTTTGTCTTTGCCTTCGCGGCGGGCGGGCTGTTTAATTTTGTGTTGCGGTGGCTGGAAGTGACTTTATAAAAGGCGAGGACAAGTCACGCCTGAGGCGGATCTGCCTACGGCATGACCTCGCAGCT
>DAOWBV010000176.1 GCA_030633885.1 Planctomycetota bacterium | reverse complement strand
ATCCGTTTGGTCCAGGACATTTCCGAGATATGGATCAGGCCCTCGATGCCGGTCTCCAGTTCGACAAAGGCCCCGTAGGGCAGAATGTTGACGACTTTTCCTTTGACTTTGGTGCCGACCGGATATTTTTCCGGGACCTTTTCCCAGGGATTATCGGTTAATTGTTTTAAGCCGAGCGCGATCCGGCCCTTTTCCTGATCGATCCGCAGGATCTTCACGTCGAGCTTCTGGTCCATGGTCACCATTTCCGACGGGTGGCTGATCCGGCCCCAGTTCATGTCAGTAATATGTAAGAGGCCGTCCACCCCGCCCAAGTCCACGAAAACGCCGAAATCAGCGATATTCTTGACCACCCCGGAGATGGTATCGCCTTCGTTCGCTTCCGCGAAAAGTTTATTGCGGATGGCCGCCCGTTGTTCTTCCAGTAATTTCCGGCGGGAAACGATGATGTTCATCCGCCGGTTATCGATCTTGATGATCTTGCAGTCGATCGTCTGGCCGATCAGTTTACCGATATCCGGAATGCGCCGGATATCCGCCTGTGACGCCGGCAGGAAGACCGGCACGCCGATATCGACCAGCAAGCCGCCTTTGATCTTGCGGGTGACTCTACCGGATACCTGGTCATCTTCCTTGCAGGTGCTAATGATGCGTTCCCAGCCCCGGATACGGTCCGCTTTGCTTTTGGATATCCCGATCAGGCCCGAGTCGTCTTCCACTCCTTCGAGAAAGACCTCGATCTCGTCGCCGATCTTAATACTGGCCGGTTCCGGAAATTCACTGATCTGGATCAGGCCTTCTGATTTATAGCCGATATCGACGATCACGTCGTTACCGATGATGTTCAGGACCTTTCCTTTGATGATGGTATTGGTCTGGAATTCCTTGATGGACTCTTCGTAAAGTTTGCCCAAAGAATCCGCTGAATAATCGCCCATGATCTTTGCGGTTTCGGCCTGGATCTCTTTTTCGGTGATACCGAACTCATTAATGAGGTGTCTGTTTACCATTAAATCCGTACTCCTTCGACAAAATTTTTCAGTTCGGTCCAGGACTGGTAAATTTTGTTACTGATGTCTTTTGACGCGTCGTTTAGGTTTACCCGGACCGGACGGCCGAAAACGACTTTAATCGGCGCAAGGCGCCCCGGTAATGTTTCCCGTCGGGACCAGCTCTTGAACGAGCCATCAATGATCGTCGGGATTATCGGGACACCCGCCTTCCGGGCTAATAATATCATGCCCCCTTTGGGGGTTCTCAGTTCTTCGGTCCAGCCGCGGCCGCCTTCCGGGAAGACCAGTAACAGACCGCCTTTTTTTAATAGGGCGATTGCCCGGCGGATTCCCCTGGAATCATAAACCCGCCTTTCCAGCGGGATTGCCTGGGCGGCCAAGATCAATATTTTGAAAATCCAGTTAAACTCAAATAGTTCCTGCCGGGCCAAAAAATACGGGTTCCGGTTCAGACCGAAAGCGATAAACGGCGGGTCCAGGAAACTCTGATGATTGGCCGCGATCAGCGCTCCGCCCCGAACGGGAACGTTTTTGTGGCCGTAAACCCGGAACCGGAAAAAACAGATCGCCAGGCTCCGGCCAAAAGCGATCACAAGTTTATACCATAACCATTGAATCTTATCAAGCAAAATATTATTTCCGTTTTTCCGGAATAAATTTCAGCCAGCTGACTATCCGGATAATATCAAATAATTTCGTTACGACCTGATCGATGGCTAACCGGGTCGTATCAATATAGAGCGCGTTTTTATCCATTTTCAGCGGTGCGGTTTTTCGGGTCCGGTCGCGCCGGTCGCGTCGTTTGATCTCAGCCGCCAGTTTTTTTCGGCTCACCCGGTTCCGATCTTTCCTTGATTCTTTATGACGGCGCCGGGTGCGTTCGGACAGCGAGGCGTCCAGGTAAAATTTTATGTCTGCCTTAGGGAAAACGACCGTGCCCAGGTCCCGGCCTTCGGCGACTAACGGACCGGCCTGTCCCAACCGGCGCTGTAACCTGGCCATCGCCTGCCGGAAGCGGGGCGTTTCCGCCAGCCGGTAAACGTTGTCCGTCACGACCGGTTGCCGGATTGCTTGCGTCACGTCGCGTCCGTCCATCATTAACCGCGTCTGATTATTTTTATTTTTGAAACGTAACCGCGTCCGGTTCAAAAGACGGATCAGCCATTGGTTGTTCAGCTCGGCTGTCCGGAGATCATTTTTTTTAAGTTTTTTTAATACTTTTAGTGTAAGCGCCCGGTACAGGGCGCCCGTATCCAGGTAATGGAACCTCAGTTTCTGGGCCAGACGCCGGGCGACCGTGCTTTTGCCCGCCCCGGCCGGACCGTCGATCGTGATGATCAGACTATTTTGTCGTGCCATAACTTGGAAATTATACTGTTTTTTGACTCAGGGAGCAAGGATTTTTTGGATTAACGAACGCAAAATCTAAAAAACTTGACAGGGAAAATGTCCTTGTTATAATCAGATATAAATTCTATTAATTTTTTTTCAAGAAGGGAGATTTTTTTTATGTCAATACGCGTGATCATTAACGGGTTCGGCCGGATCGGCCGTCATGTTTTTAAGATTATGTCGAAACGCAAAGAGTTTGAGGTCATGGCCATCAACGATCTTTCCAGTCCGAAAACCCTGGCCCATCTTTTAAAATATGATTCCGTCTACGGCCGGTTCTCCGGTTCGGTCGAGGCGAAAAAAGATTCGATCATCGTTGACGGACGGGAAGTATTGGTCTCCGCGGAAAAAGATCCTTCGAAACTCCCGTGCGCTAAATTCAAGATCGATTTTGTCGTGGAAGCGACCGGTGTTTTCCGGAAAAGGGAACAGCTCGAGAACCATTTCAAGGCCGGCGCGAAAAAAGTCCTGCTGACCGTCCCGGCCAAAGATAAAGTCGACGCGACCATTGTGCTTGGCGTGAATGATTCCGACCTTAAACCGGAACACAAAATAATTTCCAACGCTTCCTGCACGACTAATTGTCTCGCCCCGATGGCCAAGGTCCTGCACGATAATTTCGGGATCGAGACCGGATTAATGACCACGGTTCACGCTTATACCAATGACCAGCGGATCCTGGACCAGGTGCACAGTGATCTGCGCCGTTCCCGGGCCGCCGCGGTCAACATGATCCCCACCAGTACCGGTGCCGCTAAAGCGATCGGGTTGGTTATCCCCGACTTAGTCGGAAAACTTAACGGGATGGCGATCCGGGTGCCGGTGGTGACCGGCTCTCTGGTTGATCTGGTTGTTTGCGTGAAAAAAGAGGCCACTCCGGAATCGGTCAATGCCGCCATGAAAAAAGCCGCCGGGAGTACAATGAAAGGGATCTTGGAGTATACCGAAGATCCGATCGTTTCGACCGATATTATCGCCAATACCCATTCCTGTATTTTTGACGCGCAGTCGACTATGGTCATCGGCAAAAAACAGGTCAAGATCATTGGCTGGTACGATAACGAATGGGGTTATTCCAACCGGGTGGTTGATCTGATGGCGAAGTCGATGGGGTAGATACTACCGGTGAAGTTAATTCGTAGCTGCGGGGTTTATCTTCGCTTCTATGATAAGTAAGCGGTAACCAGTGATCGGTGATCAGTAAATAATAAGCGACCGTAAAGGTCGCAGCTACAAAATAAAAAAATCAGCGCATCATGAACAAACTCACCATCCGCGACATGAAATTGCAGGGCCAGCGCGTCCTCACCCGGGTCGATTTTAACGTTCCCCTTGACGACCAGGGCCGGATCAGCGACGAGATGCGTCTCAAAGCGACCCTGCCTACCCTCGAACACATTATCAAAGAGGGCGGCAAGCTGGTTTTGATGTCCCACCTCGGCCGCCCCAAAGGGAAAAAGGTCGACAAACTGAAAATGGACCCGGTCGCCGATGCGCTCTCCCGCCTGCTCGATCGGCCCGT
>DAOWBV010000223.1 GCA_030633885.1 Planctomycetota bacterium | reverse complement strand
GACAAGCAATAATGATAAAAAAACAAAAATGCTGACGGCCACCAGGAGTTCCATTAAAGTAAACCCCGTTAGAGATAGGTCGCCTTTACCCGCCCGCCGGCGAGGCAGGGACAATCGTTGCATTTTACTCATCGTTATTCTTCCTGATGGACATTGATCTGATTTGGTTTTCGGTACCCGACCCGTAAAGTTTGCAAAACCGGTGATTCTTTCCAGGCGTGGCCGGAAAAAGCTCCGGATAAATATTCAAAGAAAACCAGAATTTCTATTCGGTCACCTTTAACATTCAAGAAGTTCACACCCTGCGACGCGGTAAACTGAAAAATACCGCCGGGCCGATTCGTGGGCGGGCTCGACCAATCCGGTACGCCGTCAACCCGGGCCAGGATTTTTAATCGAACCCCCGGCCGGGTAACTTTCCGCTTCCATTTTATCCAGCCCCACAACGCATTGGTCGCCGCGCGACTCGCCTTAAAATAAGCCATCTCATTATCAAAAGCTCTGGCCTTATAAAGATCCCAGTAACGGAAAGGAATCGCAAAAGCCAGCGCGTTCTGCTGATGAGAAATCCGCCCGGTCCCGAAAGAACCGCGGAAAATACCGACCCCGTTTTTATCATAAGGCATTATAATATTCCCGCCCTGTCCCCGGGTAAAACCGATCACTTCATTATCCACCAGTATGTACCCGCCCTGACGACCCGGGCTGGTTTTTAACGGAATATTGTTCGCGTTGGCGGAAACCGCCTCGCGCAGTGACGTCACCGGTAAAAAACTCAGGTGAAAAGCCCTTTGGTTCGAATCATTAACGGAAACAGGTGAATCCAGATATCCTCTGACACAATCAGTGATCTCACTCTGATCCGTATCTCTTCCCGCGTAACCGATAAACTCATCGCCGACCTTGACAACCCCGCCAGTGCCGGTCAAACCGGCCACACCATTAAAATTAATGGTCGTTTCATTTCCGTCGGCTGTTAAGGCCTGGCCTAATTTAAAATCACCTTTACGTGACCGGAAAAACTTAATCTCGTCAATCATGCCCACCAAACCACTGTCTGAGTCACTACCATCAACAGTCGGACACTCACCCCCAACATACAAATCGGCTGGTAAGTAAGAAGGCAATTCATCAGAAGGGAATTTCAATAAACGGGTGATCCCATCCGCACTGTATTCACGCGTGACATTATCAGTAAAAGCAACCAGGTTATTGCCACCGACATTGGCGGCGTAATTAATGGTTTTTTCTTCCAGGGGATTAGCTGTCTGATCAGACTCAACAATAGTTACCCGATCACCCCGGCCGCACAACTGCGCGCCCACCCGAAAAACGGGGATAACCAACGCGCCCGCGGAATGAGATGACATTGCGGTCTGTTCCAATCCACGAATAATATCAAGAGGCTGATCGTTACGAACTACGCCAATAAAATAAGTGGTCCCCTCTTTTTGTAACGGCCCGATCCATTCGTTATCGATCTGAACAATAAGACGATCCTGATACTCGCTGTTGTCATCAACAGAAATTGAATAGCCATCGACCGCCACACTATCATCGTGCGCCACCACGGTCGTGCCAACTTTACCCCGTTGACAACCAGTCAAAGCCGGTTGCATCTGAAATACATTCGGGGCTGTCATTATCCGCAGTGTTCCAATACCAGTATAAAAAATCACCTCATCGCCAACACGCAAAAAACCCTGAGCCGGAAAATCGGTAGTGGAATCAACCGGGATAACAACATCCGTATCATTAATACCGGCCTCCTGCAGGACCTCCTGGGTCGGCGGAACACCCACCTCCACTAAAGGCCTGAAAATATTTGTCCTGGGCATAGTATCAGTCATATTACCCCGGAGAATAGCGCCACCGGTATGCAAAGTTGAAACATCAAGTGACGGGTACCCGGTTAAACGAATCTGATCCATCAGCGTATTGCGGTAACCGTAAACAGTCACCTTGGCTCCGATCGGATGATCTTTAACCACTGTCCCCCGGGCACCACGCCCGACATAAGTATATTGCGCCGGACTGATCACCGGGTTCCAGATCGCCACCACCTGAAATCCCTCATCCGTGATCGCGTCGTATTCGATCGCTTCCTCACCGATCTCGATCACTCCCTGGGAAGGGAACCCGGCAGTACTGTTTGCCGGTACGACTAAACCGTCGGTATCTTGATCGATGACATCTATCTGATCAGTCAGATCAGCGCTGAGTTCAGTCAGGATCATCTG
>DAOWBV010000090.1 GCA_030633885.1 Planctomycetota bacterium | reverse complement strand
CATCGGGGTCCGCCTCTGGCGGAAAACTCGACCAACCAGGGACGCATTATTTTAGGTCCTTGTACTTCTTGTACCATTCTTGCCAATTGCCAATATCGTCATCGCTGGAAACGCCGTCTGGTCCAAAAGAATAAACATCAAATCCGCCCTGCTTATAAATACTGGGAGACCTATATTGATACTTATTTCCCCAGGGATCAACCAAATAAAACTTGGGATATTTTTCCGGAAAAGACTTTCTTAACGTACGCAATAAAGCTTCCCACCCTTGTTCGGCAGTCGGATATTTTCCATTTTCTTGCTTATAATATTCTAATTCTATTGAAACAGCAAAAACCTCACGCCGCGTCTTCGCCATGCGTGCCTTACGTACAGAACAAAACGGTCGAGGAACAAGCATATACAAAAGCAGTAATAATACTCCTCCGTAAATAATAAGCCTGATTTTATTTACTTTCTTCATCTCATTTCCCTCTAAATATACAATTAGAATACCAAATGCAGATAGGGTTTGTCAAAGGGAATATGATTTACGCTACTAACGAAGTGATCTTTATATTACCGTCTTTTTAAGCGGCCGCCTTTGCGGTGCAGGGCCCGGAGTGTCCGGAACCGTCTGAGTTTTGTGCGGGGAAGCGGTTTGCGCAGGCGGGGTCTGCCCGGCAGGTGTGGCGGACGATTTTCATTAAGTTGTTCCGGCTCCAGCGTAATGACGTCCGCTTTACCCAGCCCGGTGAGCGTTTCCTCTAATATCTTTTTCAGGGCGGATGGGGTCTGAGGACGATTCTCTTTCTGCTTGTCCATCATGCTGACGATCACGTGGTTGACCGCTTCGGAGATCCGCGGGTTTTTCTGTTTCGGCGGGGTGAGCGGTTCGGTCAGATGTTTGGCCATCGCTTCGGTCCCGCTGTTGGAGGGGAAGGGAACGGCGCCGACGACGGTGAAATAAAAAGTGGCGCCGAGTGAATAGATATCACTGCGGATATCAACGCCTTTTTCACCGCGGGCCTGTTCCGGTGAAATATAGGCCGGTGTGCCCATGGCCCCACGTTTTTCCACTTTGCTTTCATTACCCGGTTCGACCAGTTTGGCCAGCCCGAGATCGCAGAGCTTGATCATTCCGGTCTGGGTGAGCATAATGTTGTCCGGTTTGATGTCCCGATGGACCAGATTATTTTTATGGGCGTGCTCCAGCGCGCGGGCGACCTGGATCATGACCTTGAGCGCTTTTTTTTCGTTCAGCGGACCGTTTTTCTTGATGACCTTGTCGATGGTCGGCCCGTCAATATATTCCATGGCGAAATAGTAGATCCCGTTAGATTCGCCCACATCGATCCCCTGGATGATGTTGGGGTGGTTCAAGCGGGCGACGGACCGGGCCTCGCGCAGGAATCGTTCGACGAACTTTTCGTTCTGGCCGAGTTTGGGGGAGAGGATCTTGATGGCGACTATCCGGTCCATGCTGATCTGGAGGGCCTTGTAGACATAACCCATAGAACCCTGGCCGATCCGTGAAATGACCTTGTAGCCGGTGATCTGAGTGTGCCCGCCCTTGACGCCCTGGACCCGGAAGATATGATTGACCTGTTTTTCGGTGACGTAGCCCTTATCGAGTAACACCTCACCCAATTTTTTTGGTTCGACGCCTAATTCTTTTATTTTTCTTTGGATTTTGGTGCATTCAGCCAGTTGTTCCCGGGTAACGAACTCGAGTTGAACGGCCAATTTACCGAATGAAAGTTTATCCTGATTTTTGGTCATGCTGCAGAACTTCCTCAACGTAATTTAGTGTATACTATATTAATATATTAAAAAAGTTCAACAAAATTTTAATTATTTTATTTTATTGACCCCGTTAGAAGCATGTGATATTATCATGAACGATACGCGAGTAAAAGCGAGTTGATATCGCAAACAATATTATCCTGACAATACGACGGTCGCCATTCCTGCCTGCTGGAAGGAACGGCGACCTGCTTCTAACGGGGTTGACCCTTTTGAGAAGCATTGAAGATTATATTAGTTATGTCAAAAATAGATTGTATTTTCGCCCGTGAAATATTGGATTCGCGTGGTAATCCGACCGTGGAAGTGGATGTCATGCTGGCCGACGGCACGTTGGGCCGGGCGGCGGTCCCTTCCGGCGCGTCCCGGGGTGAACGCGAAGCGTTGGAGTTGCGGGACGGCGACCCGAAACGTTTTCTGGGTAAGGGCGTTCTGAAGGCGGTCAAAAACGTCAATGAAAAGATCGCCCCGGCGTTAAAGGGGCAGCCGGTGACAGATCAAGCGGCGATCGATAAATTATTGCTCGAACTGGACGGGACCAAAAATAAAGAGAATCTCGGCGCGAACGCGACGGCCGGGGTTTCCATGGCCGCGGCTCGGGCGGCGGCGAATTTCCTGAAGAAACCGCTCTTCCGGCATCTGGGGAACGAAGATAGCCTGACCCTGCCGCTACCGTTCATGAACATCCTTAACGGCGGCGCCCACGCGGCGAATAATGTTGATATCCAGGAATTTATGATCGTCCCCATCGGCGCGCCGAAGTTTTCCGAGGCTCTGCGCATGGGGGTGGAAACTTTCCATTCACTGAAAAAAGTCCTGACTAAGAAAAAATATAGCACCGGGATCGGTGATGAGGGCGGCTTTGCCCCGGATCTGAAGTCGAACGAAGAGGCCTTTGAGGTTATTCTCGAGGCGATCCAAAAGGCCGGTTATCGGCCGGGTAAGGATATTTCCCTGGCGATCGACTCCGCGGCGAGTGAATTTTTTGAAAAGGGCAGTTACGTTTTTAAGAAGTCCGACCGCAGTCAGCGGAGCTCGGAAGAGATGATAAAATTATACACTCAATGGGTTGATACCTATCCGATCATTTCCATCGAGGACGGGTTGGCTGAAGGCGACTGGCCCGGCTGGGCGGAGTTGACCGCGGCTTTGGGCTCGAAGATCCAGATCGTCGGTGATGATATCTTCGTGACTAATACGGAAATTTTCGAACGGGGGATCAAAGAGAAGGTCGCCAATTCAATTTTGATCAAGATCAACCAGATCGGGACATTGACCGAAACACTGGCCGCGATCGAGATGGCTCACCAGGCCGGATATACCGCGATGGTCTCTCATCGTTCCGGTGAGACCGAAGACGTGCTGATCGCCGATCTGGCCGTGGCGGCGAATACGGGTATGATCAAGACCGGGTCCGCTTCCCGGACCGACCGGACGGCGAAATATAATCAGTTGTTACGGATCGAATCATTGCTTGGGTCGAAAGCGCTCTGGCCGACCGGCAAAAACGCCAGGAACCTGGTCGCTCTGGCCTGGCAACAGGCATAAAGTTTTAGTTTTGTTAAAACACTAGATAAAAGTTTCCCCCTCCCTTGAGGGGAGGGGTTAGGGGAGGGTGATAAAGTTTCTCACCCCCACCTATCCTCCCCCATCGAGGGGGAGGGACTACACAGAGATAGTGAGGAATATGGATAGAGTAGAATGTAAGAAGATCATCGAGTCCTTATTTTTTATTTCAGATTCGCCGATCACTCTGGCTAAACTGCAGAACATCGTCGTCGAAGCGGATAAAAAAGTGGTCAAGGAAGCACTGAACGAATTGGTCAGTGACTACGCTAATGACCGG
Source organism: Planctomycetota bacterium (assembly GCA_030633885.1). Lineage (GTDB taxonomy): Bacteria > Planctomycetota > MHYJ01 > JACQXL01 > CAKKQI01 > DAOWBV01. The sequence continues at coordinate 4,267 of DAOWBV010000090.1, read as the reverse complement.
GCGGTGAGGGTGGAAGAGATCGCCGGCGGTTATCAGTTGTTGACCCGGCCTGATTACCAGAAATGGCTGGAACGTTTAAAGACCAGCCGGGACGAAGGCAAGCTTTCCGCCGCCGCGCTGGAGACGCTTTCCATCGTTGCTTACAAACAGCCGGTGATGAGGGCGGAGATCGAATCTATCCGCGGGGTGGATTCGAGCGCGATCATCCGGGGACTGATGGAAAAGAAAGTGATCAAGATCGCCGGTCGGGGCGAGAGTCTGGGCCGGCCGATCCTTTACGGAACAACTGATAAATTTTTAGAATTGCTCGGTCTGGCTTCGGTCAATGACCTGCCCAAACCGGCGGAAATGAAGTAAGAGAGTTATTATGAGTAGCATATTAAAATTCATTAAAAAACGGGAAAAACTTTTTCTTTACGCGGTGCTGGTGATCATTACCCTGGGGTTCGGGATCTCCGGATCCATGATCGCTCTGATGGGTGACCGGGGCCAGGATGGTGATCTGGCCGGTGAGGTTTTTGGTCAGAAAATAAGCCGGCCGGAGTTCGCGGAGGTCCGGAGCCGTTGGATCAGCCATCTGGGTTGGGTGGAAAAAAGGTTACAGCAGTACCAGCGTATTTACCTTGATTCGGTGCCGCCTTTTGACATGATCGGGTTTTATCTTTCACCTCAACAGCGGGTCGAGTACCTGAACAGAATGACCTGGTGGGTGTTCATCTTAAAGGCAGAAGCTGACCGGTTGGGGATCACGGTTGATGAGCAGGAGATCGCTGATTATATCAAGATGCAGATGTTCCCGGATTATCTTTTACCGGCCGGAGATTTTGATTATAAACGTTACCGGGGATGGCTGGCCGGTGAATTAGGGGTGAGAGACACGGTTTTTGAGCAGATGGTGGGTGAATTCTTGATCATTAAGAAGTGCCGGGACGTGGTCGGCGCGACGGTCCTGGTGCCGGAAGAAAAGATCTATGAGGAATATGTCCGTGAGCAGACCAAAATAAAATTCAAGTACCTGCTTTTTGATCCGGAACAGTACCGGTTAAAAGTCAGGGACATCAGTTCCCATGAAATAGTCCAATACTTCGAAAATCATCAGGGAAAGTACCGGGTGGACGATAAGATCCGGATCGAGTACCTGCTGGCCGATACGGACGAGTTAGCCGGGGAAATGCCGGCGCCGACCGCGGAAAAGATCAAAAAGTATTATGATGATAACAAAGAAAACTATAAGATATCTTCGACCGGTGCCGACCAGGAGCCGAAGTATGAACCGTTGGCCGAAGTTCAGGACCGGATCAAGGAGATCTTGACCAATCAGGAGGCCTCTCTGATGGGGCGTGTCCGGATGGAACAGGTGGACAAGCGCATTACCGACCTGACCCTGGAGAGCAAGAAGGTTGATTTTAAAAAACTGGCTGAAGAGTTCAAACTGAAGAACCGGACGACCGGTTTATTTTCCGCCGACCGGGTCAGTGAGATCTCTGATAAGGAGGTCGGTTATTCCCGTGATTTTGATGACCGGATATTCGATTATCCGCTTAACCAGGCCAGTAACCTGAAGCAGACTTCGAAAGGGACTCTGATCTTCCGGGTGGTGAAGAAAAAGGATGGGTATGTTCCGAAGTTGACGCTCCGTTTAAAAGAGAAGGTCCGGCAGGAGCTAAAGGAACGCAAGGCCCATGGGTTGGCCAAAGCCGAGATCGATAAGATCGAACAGGAGATAAAAGAAGGGGTTGAACAAAAGATCAAAGGATCGGCCGGTGAGCTGACGGCGGACCAAAAAGGCGTGATCAGGGATGAAGTTTTCATGTCAGTGGCCCGGAGTTATGAGTTACCGGTGGTGGAAACCGCTTATGTCAAGCGAAGTGGTTCGACGAATGTTCCGGACGTGAGCGACGATGTGATGCGACAGGCCTTTGATCTGGAGAAAAATGGTGACTGGCAGGCGGTCCGGGAGCCGGCTAAGTTTTACCTGATCCAACTGGTTAATAAGATCTTGCCCTGGGGTGAAGGTTTTAGCGAGCAACGGCCGGCGCTGGAAAGCGCGGTCCGCCGGCAGGAGCAGGAGAAGCTGATCCGGGAATGGTCCGAAAATCTCTGGAAAAGGGCCGGCCTGAAGGATAAACTGGAAAAATCACCTGAATCATGAATAATCGAATTCAGATTGAGGACGGGATTGCCGATAAAATTAGATAAGGTCTAGTTTCGAAATTTTATTTTCTTGACTTGACAAATACAATTGCAGATGTTATATTAACCTGCGTAAACTTTCATTATTGCCCCACGATATCCACTCGCCTCGGCGTAGCCTTTGGCGAAGCGGGTCGGGGAGGCAAGGAGGAAACCATGAAGAAAGCTCGTTTTTTTATCAGTCTCCTTGGCGTGATGACATTGGCTTTAACCGCCCTTAATCTCTGGGCTGAGACCCCGGAGTATGTGGCCGAAGTCACCGCGACCCGGCTGTTTGTCCGGGGCGGTCCGGCGACCAATTATGCCGACCTGAACGTGGTCAGCAAGGGCGAGAAATTAGTGGTCGTGGGCGAAAAATCCGGCTGGCTTAAGATCCTGTTGCCTGATGATACCCCCTGCTGGGTGAGTAAAAAGTTAGTGGATGAAAAAGAGGACGGTCAGGGCGTGGTCAATGCCCACCGGGTCAATATCCGGGTCTATCCGGATAAGGCCAAGTCACGCCATATTATCGGTCAGATAAAGGAAGGGACCGAGGTGACCATTATCGGCGAAAAAAGCGGTTGGTATAAACTCGAGCCGCCGGAAGGTCTTTCCGCCTGGGTCTCCAAGAAGTACACCAAGTTTTCCATGAAGTACAAAGAATACCTGAAAGTCAGGAAAGAAGAAAAGGTGGCTAAGACGCAAAGGGCTAAACTGGAAAGGGAAGCCCAAGCGCGGTTCGAAGAAGCGGAAAAGCTTTATGAAGAGATCGTGACTGACGTGGAAAGCGTCGAGTTTAAGGTCAACCAGAACATTGATGATTTCCGGGTCCTGGGCCAGAAATTCGCCCGGGCGATCGCTCTTTATACCGTGGTGGTCAAGAATTCCCGGGATGAGGATATGGTCGGGACGTCCCGCCAGCGGCTGAACCGGTTGAAACCGACCACCCGGTGGTTGATCAAAACGATCGATATTCTGGACAGATATCAAAAGGACAAGGATTTAATCATAAAAAAATACCGGGAACTGTGGGAGCAATGGAAGAGATCGCAAGAACCATCCAAGAGTATTTACCTGGCTGAAGGTTATATTGACGGGGTCGGTAAAAGCATCAAGCGGCCGGGCAGTCACGTCCTGATCAAAGGCGGGGAAGTGATGTTTTATTTGCGTAGTGGCAAAAAAGACCTTGATCTCGACGATTTTTTCAAAAAATATGTCGGTATTATCGAAGGCGATTTTACCGAAATGCAAGGCGTCGTTGAAAAAATAATTATTGTCAGAAGTATTGAAAGACTTAAATAACAGAAGGAGGTGAAACTTCCGCGCATCACCCTGGTCCGGCTTTTGCGGCCGGATGGCGGAAACCCCGGGATCTCGAGGGCAGGGATAAATATATAAATAGAGCTGAGATGATTTGACAACCGGGTATGGATCAGCAGTAAAACAGGTAAAATAAATCAATCAACCACTAACGTGGTTATTTCGGAATAAGGGGAGGGTGGCCGTGCTGTATCGTCAGGGATTTACGGAGTATTTATCAGTCGGGACCGGATCGGAACTGTTAAGCACCGGGGGACCGGCCGGTTTGACTGTGAATATTTCTTGTTTCTTGACCGGGGAGGATTATCTCTTCGGACGATAAAGCTTTTTTAGGTTGACCTCACCATTTTCTGACTGCCTGTTTTTCTTTTCCTGATCACCCGCTGTTTCTCTGCCCATTTCAGCTTACTCTTAGTAGCTGTAGCTGCGACCTTTACGGTCGCTTTACAATGTAGCGGGGACAAGCCCCGCAGCTACAATATTAGTTGGCGATAGGCAGAGGATTAACCAATACGTTTAATTGTCAGGAAGCGTTAATTTTATCAATCAAATTACCAAACGTCTGACTTCTGGCTTTGTCAGAGTTAAGACATAGATCGAAAGGGGAATTTTCCATGACCACAATTGCCTGGATATGTCTGGCGGCCGGGTTAGTCGCGGGTTATGGTATTTTCATGCTGATCAGTGTTCTTCGTAAAGGAGGCGCTCGGCGTAAGGCTGAAAATATTGTCAATATCGCGAAACAGGAAGCCGAACATGTTAAAAAAGATGCTTT
>DAOWBV010000050.1 GCA_030633885.1 Planctomycetota bacterium | reverse complement strand
ATCGTCGGCGATACGACCCAGTCGATCGATCTACCCCGAATCCGGCAATCGACGATCATCACCCAGATGATCGTGGAAAGCGGTCGCACGGCGGTTATTGGCGGCCTGGCGATTGATCGACATACCCGGACTGAGAAAAAAATACCTTTCCTGGGCGATGTCCCGATTCTCGGCTGGTTTTTTAAACATCGTTCCAATATTAACACTAAAAATCATATGCTCGTGTATATTACCCCGACGATTTTAAAATCAGCGGCCAGCTCAATAGAAATGATGCAGAATAAAGTCGATCAAGCGGACACCGTTAAACTGAAGAAACTGAAGAGGTAATGAGCTTTCATTTTCTGATCCGGTTCACCAAGCAGGATCGGGCTCGTTTCCTGTCGCACCGCGAATTAATGACTTTGATGGAACGGGCTGTCCGCCGGGCCGCTATTCCCGTCAGCATGTCGGAAGGATTTAACCCGCGTCCCCGCATCGCTTTTCCCACCGCCCTGGCGCTGGGTATCAGCTCCGCTGATGAAGTCATCTCCATCCAATTAGCCGAATGGATGAGCCCGGGCGAGATCAACCGCCGACTCGCCCCTCAGTTAACACCCGGCATCAGCTTGACTAAGGTGGAACCCCTCCGGACTAAATCCGCCGGTCAGGTAACCCAGGAACAATATCAGATCGTTTTTGATCCCAACGCTAAATTACCTTCCGCGGAACAACTGAAAAACTTAATGGCTCAGGCAGAAGTCATTATCACCCGCCAAAAATTTACCGGAAAAAACGAAGCCCCTCGGATCAAGAAAATAAATATCCGGCCTTATCTTCAATCGTTGGAATTGGCGGCCAACTCATCGGAAGAAAAACATCCGGCTTTAAAGATAACTTTAAAAATAACCCCGCAGGGAACCGCCCGCCCCGAAGAAATACTTACCGCTTTAGGTTATCAAGGATCATTAAAAAAAAATACCTGGTCCGTTCATAAGTTATCCAGCCGAACCAACCAGTAAGACAGGAATTGCGCCGCCTACAAGTTGGGCGAGCCTCGCCCTTTGGGGCGGGGAATGCGGAATAAATCAGAAGGATTCAGCCCGTGATAGCCACCGGCCATCAACCTAATTATTTACCTTATCTTGGGTTTTTTCATAAGATCTCTTTGAGCGAGGTCTTTGTCCTGGTTGATACGGTCCAATTTGTCAAACGAGGCCCTTTCGGCTGGATCCACCGAAACCGGATCCGGACAGCCGACGGAACTCTTTGGCTGACTATCCCGGTCTTAACCAGTGGAAAATATCATCAAGCGATCAACGAAACTAAAATCGATAATTCCCGTCCCTGGCGCCGAAAACATTGGGAATCGATCCGGCGGGCTTATCAATCAGCGCCATATTTTCAACCACATAAAAAGTTTTTTGAAAATCTTTATCGGCAAAAATGGGGAGATTTAACCGCTTTAAACGAAACCGTTATCCGGTACCTCCTGGAACAATTTAAACTGCCGGTAAAAATAACCAAGACATCCGAATTAAAGACCACCGGCCAAAAAGCGGATTTAATTATTGACCTCTGCCGCCGGCTGGGCGCGGACACTTATGTTCATGGACCACATGGAGAAGACTATATTGATAAACAAAAATTTGCCGATAATAATATTAAGTGTATCTGGCAGGAGTTTCATCATCCGGTTTACCCGCAACAATACGAGCCGTTTCTGGAGGGTGTTTCCGCGATCGATCTATTATTTAACTGCGGGCCGAAAAGCCGCGATATTATTTTAAAAAATCAAAAAGCAGGTTAAATTATGACCGGTCATTTTATTCATTATCTGAAAATCTTCAGCCTGGCGCTCGTAATCAGCGGTATCCTGACTTTTGTCATCAAATGGCTGGCTCGCCGTTTTAACGTCCTTGATAACCCGGGACTGGAAAAAATTCACGCTCGGCCGACCCCGCGTTTGGGCGGGATCGCTATATTTATCGGTTTTATTGCCAGTATCCTGATTTTTAGCAGGGCAGAACTGGGTTGGCCGCCGAAAATATTTAACCCCGGGATCATCATTGGTAGCGCCATTGCTCTTTTTATCGGCACCATTGATGATATTAAACGCGTCCCGGCCGTCATCAAGTTGATCGCCCTGTTTATCATTACTTTTATTTTGTCCGAATACGGCGTGATCTTAAAACTACCCATCCCTTATTGGGCTAACTTAATTTTAACCCTCTTGTGGCTGGTCGGTATTACCAGCGCCTTTAACGCGCTCGATAATATGGACGGGCTGGCCGCGGGATTGGCTTTTATCGCCAGCGGAACTTATTTAGCGATCGCGATTCAAACTTACCAATGGGAATGGGGGATCCTGGCGGTCGGATTAATGGGCGCCAGCCTGGGCTTCCTGATCCATAATTTTCACCCGGCTTCCATATTTATGGGTGATTCGGGCAGTTTTTTTCTGGGGTTTACCCTGGCCGCTATGGGCATTATGGGTTCCTGGTCAACCCATCCCGTTAAAGCTTCCATTATCCCGATCATTATCCTGGGTGTGCCGCTCTTTGATTTTGCTTACATCGTTATCACCCGGCAAATAAAAGGAAAAACTAAAACGATCAAGGAGATTATTTACTATACCGGTCACGACCACCTCTCCCACCGGATCAGACAATTAGGACTGAACACACCCGGTGCTGTTATTTTTATTTACCTGCTGGCCATTTGCCTGTCTATCGGCGCGATCATCCTGCGTAACATGAGCGGCCTGGAAGCTATCTTTTTACTGGGACAATTTATCTTAGTCATTATTATTGTTATTATCCTGATGGAATTGGGCATGCGGCAAAAAAAGTAAACCCCGTTAGAAACCTGTTTGCCGCCCGGCAAAACGATTCAGGTAAGTTACCACCAAGCGCGATGACTGTTTTGTTATTATTGACTTTCGTATAGATAATGGAACAGCAACGAAAACGGTGTACCCCAGATTGTCTCAATCTGGGGTTTTCTCGAGGTTGAGACAACCTCGAGTACTCCGTCAAGTTAGGAAGCGTTTCTTTAGCAATACAAAAATCAATAATAACCGGCTGGGGGCTTCTAACGGGGTAAATGACTGCGCCGTTCGGGGAAATGAATTCGGATTATTACCGGTCCGCTTTAACAAAAATCGGATTGGTGATGAGCTTGCCGCCTATTTCATCCGTCACATCTAAACGATAATATGTCCGGTCACCCGGTGAGAAATTCTTCTTAAATGTATTATCTTGAAAAGAAACCTGCAAAGGCATGGCTTGATTAAGTTCTTTGATCAGACGCCCGTTCCGGATGATCTTAACTGTCACCCCGGCCGCTGCCTGGTTATTCTCGCCTTGCCGATCATCAACTTTTTGATAGGATAGCTTAATATTTATGGTCGGTTGATTCCGGCAGGTAAGCTCCTCACCGGAAAAAACCGTCCGCCCGGACGGGCCCGACTCAGATACTGAAAAATCAACCAATCGAAGAACCGGTTTATTCTTCCGGGTACTGATTACGTACATCTGACCTTTTCGCAAGGCCTCCATGATCGCGGACTGATCTTTTTTCGACGTCAGGAATATGGTCAGAACGCTATCCAATCTTTTCTGGCCGTAATCATCCAGTTCTCCGATCGCCCAAACCGGTTTTTTTCTCAGTCCCCGGCAGTATTCCTTCAGAACTTCGTCCCAGATACCACCGGGCCGGCCAACTTTCTGGTAACCTTCCTGAAAAATACTGAAACCGGTATAATTTACGGTCCGCTTCAATGACGTCGGATAAGCCAGGGTATTAACATTAACCCCCTGAATTTTCTTTGATTCTTTCGCTTCCGGATGCGCCCAGAAAATCACTCCGTCCCTAATCAGCACATAGTCGATCAGATCCTGACACGGCTTATCAAACTGATCACCGTGATACTGGTCATATTTCGAATAACCATTCGCGACCAACGGCAATCGTTGATAATGACTGCTTTTTTTCAGACCGATCACCAGCATATGCTGACCGCGGTTATTCAGAGCCAGATTTTTCTTGAAAGGACTGCCACTCCAATAATAAAAAGGAGTGGATTCTACCCCGTCAATAATTAAAACATCAGACTGCCGTTGATTGGCTTCTTTTATCTGACGTAAATATTCTGTCACCCCGAATTTAAAAACTGATTCCTGCTCAACGACCCGATTGGTCAACCAACGAAAAGGCCAGAGGCCGTATTCATACCGTTGGGTATCATGATCGGTCAATATCAAAACATCGATATTGTGTTGGCGGGCCAACTTGATGTATTCATCGACTGTCCGCTGGCCGCCGCTGATCGGGGTTTGCAGGTGGATCACGCCCTTTAGTTGTCCGGCGCTTAAAGGATCAGGAAGATCTGACGGAAGGGGAAAAACGTACCAGCCAATAAAACAATAAGCAACGCTAACCAGTATGACAGGAATATATTTCATGGCAATGGTTAATTTAAACCGGGCTGGTCGTTTTCAATTAGGTTGCACTGAGCTGAGTAATCTTGACTACGGTATACTTTTGCCGATGCCCTTTTTTGATATGGTAACTTTTCCGGCGTTTGAATTTCTGGACCGTGATTTTTTTTCCTTTAACGTGTTCGGTCACCTCGCCGGCAACCTGCACGCCGCTGACTAAAGGATTACCGACTTTAATATTCTTTTTGTCGGCAAAAAGCAGGACCTTAGGAAATTTGATCTTCTTGCCGGGAGATAATTCTTTCTTCAGGTCCAGGGTCACCAATTCCCCCTTGGTTACTTTATATTGCCGGGTCCCGTCTTGAATGATCGCGTACATAGCTTTCTCCTGTTTCATTTATTTTTCAGTTCACTTTTAGGAGGTAAATTATAGCAATTTACCCCGAACTTTTCAAGATTAAAATTAACCTGCTTTCGGATAATAATATGGTTGTTGTTTTTCCGGGACCAGGCGGCAAACATTTTTTTAAGCCTGGTCTGGCCCAGAAAATCACCGACTGTGTCGCTCACTTCAACGATCAGGCGGATATTCCGGCGTCGATTGTATGATCTGACCAGACGGAGGACTTCCAATCCGATCGTTTCAGCGCTTTTGACCAGGCCGGTCCCCTGGCAACGGGCACAGGCTTCATAAGGAATAAACATCTTACCCGGACCGAGTTTCTGGCGAGCCAGCTCCATTAAACCCAACCGGGAAATCTTTAAAGCGTTGGTTTTACTTCGATCTTTTTTCAATTCTTCTCTGAAAACCTTCTCTACCTGCCGACAATGGTGGCTGTTTCTCATCTCAATAAAATCTATGATGACCACCCCGCCCAAATCACGGATCCGTAATTGTTGGGCGATCACCCGGGCTGCTTCCAGATTGGTCCGGAAAGCCAGTTCGGCCGGCGAAACGGCCTTACGGAACCGGCCGGAATTAACATCGATCGAAACCAACGCTTCCGTCGGTTCGATCACGATCGATCCGCCGCTTTTTAATTTTATTTCGTTTTCGTAGATCTGCTTAACCTGCGATTCAACATTAAAAGCATTAAAAATCGGCTGGCTGGGCTGATAAAATTTAACCCGGTTGCGGTAACGGGGCATGGTGGAGTAAAAGAAATCGACGACCTTGTTAAAAACCGGCTGGGAATCGATCAGGATCTCATCGATCGTATTATCAAATATATCGCGCAGGGTGCGGATAAACAGATCGCTTTCCTGATAAATCAAACTGGGCGCGGTCGTCGTGTTCTTCCAGCGCCGGTTAATGATCCCCCACAGTTTTGTCAGGAAAGCCAGGTCTTTTTTGAGTGTAAAATAATTCACTTGGGCACCGGCGGTCCGGATGATCAAACCGAATTTATTTGACGCGCCCACCCGCTCTAATAATTTTTTCAGCCGGATCCGTTCATCCGCCTCCGTGATCCTTTTAGAAATAGTTATTCCCCGACTCTGCGGCCGAAAAACCAGGTAACGACCGGCCAGCGAAATATCCATGGTCAGCGAAGGACCTTTCGCGTCTATTTCATCCCGGGTCACTTCAACCAGAACTGATTGATCATTTTTTAATACCGACCTGATATCAGGCCTTTTCTTTCGCTGCGGACTAACCGTCTCCGAAACATGCAAAAATCCCTTTTTCTCCAGGCCGATATCAACAAAAGCCGCCTGGAGATTCGGCTGAATGTTCACCACCCGGCCTAAATAAATATTACCGACCAAGGTCATCTGGGAAGCGCGTTCCAGGTAAAATTCTTCCAGATTATTTGATTGGTCGATCACCGCGATCCGTGATTCCATCGGTTCAGTAGCGTTAACTAACATCCGTTTCATAATATCGCATTCGCTTTCTTAATAATATAATTTAACTCCCGGTTGGTCAGACCCGGATAGATCGGCAAAGAAACCGAGGTTCGCTGGATCTCTTCCGTCCCGGGGAATTTTTTTTTACTCAATTTCAAATAATGGTGCAGGGGGCGATAGACCGGTCGTTTTACTTCGATCCCGACCCGGTTCATTTTTTTAATGAAAGCCGCGGCCCCTTTCCTCAATCGTAAAATATAACGATAAAATACCGGCCGGGCCTGCGGTCGGGGCACAAGAACCGATCCAATATCATTTTTTAACTGTCGCCGGTAAGCGCGGGCGATCTGCTGCCGGCGCCGGATAAAATGATTCAATCGCCCTAATTGCACACTACCCAGGACCGCCTGAACATCGCCTAATTGATAATTAAAACGCGGTCGATAATCCGACCGTTCATCGAATTGCCGCAGATCCCGAACCCGGTTAAATAAATTACCGGTATCAGTTAAAATCATTCCGCCGTAACCGGTCGTCATCATCTTCGTGGCGTAAAAAGAAAAAATACTGATCAGGCCGAAAGCACCGATCTTTTTCTTTTTATAAACGGCGCCCAGGCCCTGGGCGCAATCTTCGATCACCGGTATCCCCCGAACCCGGCACCGGTCCACCGCCGCCGGGAATCCAACATGGTGTGGCACAATGATCGCCCGTGTCCGGCGATTAACCTGTTTTTTCACCGCCGTGGGATCAATGTTGCCGTCCCGGCTGTCCACATCGACCAGCACCGGGCGGGCGTCGGTATAATTCACCGCGTGCAAAACCGCCGCGCAAGTATAACTGGGCAAGATCACTTCGTGTTTTTGCCCGACCCCTAAAGCCAACAGGGCCAGATGAAGCGCGCTCGTGCCGGAATTAGTCGCTAAAGCATACCGACGACCGATAAACCGGGCCAGCTGGCTTTCAAAAATAGCTGTCCGTTGGCCCTGAGCTAAATATTTTGAACTCAAAACAGATCGAACCGCCCGTTGTTCGGATGACCCAATAGTTGGTTTCGAATGAGCGATGCGCATAATTAGTTTAAAGTATAAAGCGGAAGGACGTAAAGGCCTCGGCGGCTTCCACGGAGATCTCCTTACCGCGCAATTTTACCAGCGTAGTTAAAGATTCCATACTGCAATGATGTAATTTCGGTTTCAATTGCGATTTATGGAACGATAAGGCCTTTAATTTAATATCCAGATAATCCGAAATATCAACATAAAAATTCGGGTGGAATTTTTCCCGTTCCACATTCCAGAACAAAGTCGGGTTATCATAAGTCAGGACGATCGGCGGAAAATGTTTGACCTCGGGCAAACTCGGCCGGCAAGCCGTAAACCCGGCATAAAACACCGCGTAATGATCCTGATTATAAGAAACCGCCGGCAAAGCCACCATCGTCGGCTTGATCTTATCAATGGCCACTTTGCTTTTTTGCTCAATTAACGAGATCAGGTCCCGCCGGGGCAGGGCGTCCAGCCGTAAATGTTTTTCCGTATCCTCTAAAACAATATCATAATCATCGACTTTCAAAAATTTCGCGGTCGCGTCGAATTCCTTTCGCCGGGTGGTACTGGTCACGACTGTTTTTTTGCCGTCATAATGCTTAAGGTCGCCGATCGATAAAACCATAATATAGGCCTTGCCCCCCAGGGCCTTGATCTTGGCAATGGTCCCGGCGCAGCCAAACGCCTCGTCATCGGCATGAGGTGAAACGACTAATAGTGTCTGTTTACCCAAAAAATCATTCTTAGCTATCTGGGAACACATTTTTTTATTCTCCGGAAATGACCGTTTGTTTAATTGTAACTTGATCTACCCCGTTAGAGGTATATAACATTAGAAATACAAACAAGTTACGTATTACACCAAGTCAAACTACACTAATTTTTGCCGCCAACATAACGGTCACTTTATCCGCCAAAGGACGGATCAGTCCTTCGGCTGAAGGCGACCTAACTCTAACGGAGCTTAACTCATTGATATATATCAAAATATTTCAAATAAAGCAATGAAATTATGAGGGTAAAATGGGCAACAAAAATTCAATCAAAAAGTTAATATTGACGATATAAACCATATATGTCACAATAATAATCAAGGAATTAACAACCATGTACCTTAAACACTGGGGTCTCAAGGCGAAACCGTTTGAAAACACACCGGACCCTCATTTTTTTTACGCTTCACCCAAACATGAAGAAGCGCTCACCCGTCTGCTTTACACGGTCTTTGAGCGCAAGGGGGCCGCCATGCTCAGCGGTGAATACGGCAGCGGAAAAACACTTTTGAGCCGTGTGCTGACTTCCAAGTTACTGGACGAAAGCGACCGTTACAACGTTGCCATTATTATTAATCCCAATATCCCGGCCGAAGACCTGCTGGATGAACTGAATTACCAATTAGGCAAAAATATCTCCCGGGAACGCAGTAAAAGTGAAGCCATCCGGGAACTGAACAATCTGCTTTACGAAACCGCCAATCAGGGCAAACATACGGTCATCATTGTGGATGAAGCCCAGGCGATTAAAGATGACAAGACTTTTGAGGAATTACGGTTACTTTTAAATTTTCAATTAAATGACCGGTTTTTATTAACCCTGCTGCTTTTCGGACAACCGGAATTAAGGGAAAAAGTGAACCGGTTAAAACAATTGGAGCAACGACTGTCTTTGAAATATCACCTGACGAACCTGAACGCCAAAGAGACTAAAAGATACGTGGAATATCGCTGCGAACTCGCCGGGGCGACCACGGATATTTTTACCGCGAAAACTTTTCCTCTGATCCATCAGAATGCTCAAGGTATCCCGCGGGTGATCAATAATATCTGCGATATGGCTCTGGTCGTCGGCATGAGCCAGCAAAAAACAAGTATTGACGAAAAAATCATTAAATCAGTTATCAGCGATCTGGTCGATAACAACGTAACCGTCGAAAATAACCTGTAGTGAGCTTGTCGAACTATTTATAGTAGGCTAATGCCGTTAAATTAAGAACAAAATAATGATTTTCTGCTGTAGCTGCGACCTTTACGGTCGCCAAAATTAAATATAACGCATAAGAACAACCATAGGCAGGGGCAAGCCCTGCAGCTACACGTTTAACTTAATGACATTGGAACAGGATACAAAAACCATGGTACGTTTTTCTGATATCTTTAAAAAAAAACAACCCGAGCCGGATAAAAATAAACCCCAAAAAAAATCTGAGCCTCCCCGGAAGCAAACCCCGCTCAGACCGGATAATGAATCTGTCAGGATCACTTCACTCGGGAAAAGAGCACCCCGACCAAACCTGCTGAAAAAAATAAAGATCGGACCGGACTCAAGCAAACCGGACGAAATACCGTCGACAGACCAGCCCCGGATAACCCCGCTCCCGCGACCGGAACGCGCCTCCCTGGCCGGGCTGAGAATCGACTCCGCCGCCCGGCCGCCCGAGGAGGAAAAATCCAGCGCGGTCAACCTGAGCCAGGCTCTTAAAAGCAAAGAACAGAACCAATCGCAACGGGCCGGGAAATTATACCGTCAGATGTCGGAATTGATCAAGGCTTTATTCAAAAAAGCTGAAGCCAAACAATCTTTTCAAGATCTGAATATCACCCCGATCATCGAATTGGTTAAAGAAGTAATCAATCTTATTATTATCGAAGACCGTTCTTTGCTTGACCTGACTTATAATGATTCTAAAGAAAACTATCTTTTTGCTCATATGCCGAATGTCTGTGTTTTATCGCTGGAAATCGGCAAGGAAATGAATTATAACAAGTCAAATTTACAGGAATTAGGCCTGGCCGCCCTGCTTCACGATATTGGTATGCACTCGTTTATGGATACCGTCCTGAAACCGGAAACTTTATCTCCTCAGGTTTATGAACAAGTGAAGCAGCACGTGGATGACACCAGGATCCTGCTGGAAAATTTCCCTGATATTCAAAAGATCATTGCCCAGACCGGCCACCAGCACCACGAACGCTTAAGCGGCGACGGCTACCTGGGCTTAAAGAACGAATCGATCAACGAATACGCGCAGATCATCGGACTGGCCGATACCTTCGAAGCGATGACCCATCCCCGACCTTACCGGAAGAAAAAAACCGTCCAGCAGACTATCCGGGAATTATTGTCGGTCGCTACCTCCCAGTTTTCCAAAAATATCTTGAAGATCCTGGTCAAGCGGATCGGCATCTATCCGGTCGGCAGTTGGGTGGAACTAAATACCGGTGAGATCGGACGGGTGATCAAAGTTAATGATCGGCTACCTTTGCGACCGATCGTCAACATTTTCTTCGACACCCATCGCAAAAAAACAGCAGAAACAAAAGTGCTTAATTTAGTTAACAACCAGAATATTTATATCAAAAATACTCTGGATGAAAATGAACTATCATTATAAGGAGGTGAATCAGATGAGATTATTCGCGATTGGATTTATGATGACGGCCCTGCTCAGTCTGGGCGTCGGTATGGTTCTTCGTCTTTTGGCCCGTCAATTAATGAGTATTCCCCCTCAGTCATTCTTGGAGTTTACCATCGCCTGCCTGCTTTTCAGCATTGCCCTTTCAGTCTTCAGTCTATCGGGCAAAAGGGAATAAAGTTTTCGGCCAAGACGCCGATCCTGTTTTCTTTGAGGATGTGGTTTTCTGATATGCTTGGGTGAAGTCTGCCCGCTGTTCTCAGCGGGATGACTGCACCCGGCAGCCCAACTTCGTTGGGCGAGCCTCGCCCCAAAGGGGCGGGCAGGGACCGCGGAGCAATCTCGACGAGATTACGGAGCGAACCCGCAACCAAGAGCTTATAAATTACTTCCCTGGCTATCAGTAATGGCAGGGGCGGGATTCGAACCCACGACCAAGAGCTTATGAATCTCCTGCTCTACCCCTGAGCTACCCTGCCGATAAATAATTAGTCATATTACGGTAGACCGATTTCGCGTCAGCGAAATTGAAACTACCCTGCCGTAAATTTCAGAATCCCTATTTTAAGATAAAATCAGGGGAAATCAAGGAAAATTCAGAGTTGATCCTTCGCCCGCTGCATCACTTCACTGAAAATCTCTTTTAACGGTACATTTTTCCGCCGGGCCAGTTTCCGGCAATCTTCGTATTCCGGTGACACGCTTTTGATCCGGTCACCCAGATACCCGATCTTGACCAGCACCCGACCGTAACGCGTTTGGACGCGCTTCATCACCCGCTTCAGTTTGGTCCGCTGAACCGGATAGCGCCGGATCCCGAAACTGCTGGTCTCAGAAAAAATCAGCGATTCGATCTCGGCCAGCTTATCTTCCGGCACCAGAACCCTTAAAAGTAACCCCGGCCGCGATTTCTTCATCTGGATCGGAATATTAAAAACATCCAGCGCTCCGGCCGCCAGGACCTTTTCGAAAAGATAACCGACGATCTCAGGTGACAGATCATCAATATTAGTCTCCAGCACCCAAATTTGATCAGTCGTGTCATTAATTGCGGTTCGTTTTGTAAGCACGGATTCTATCCGTGCTTCACCAATAATAACTCTCAATAAATTAGGCCGGTCCGGTAAATTTTTCTCACCCGCCCCGT
>DAOWBV010000126.1 GCA_030633885.1 Planctomycetota bacterium | reverse complement strand
ATTCACATCCGGATTTCGGCTCGTTTAATATCTGGGCTTATGGCGAACCTTTAATCGCGGATTCCAGCCGGGGCGGTCCGTATGAGGCAGATATTTCAAAGCGCTGGTATAAACAAACAATCGCGCATAATACGGTGCTGGTGGATTCACGGAGTATGCGCAAGTCTGTCAACAACCGGATAACTCAATGGTGGACCGGGGCCCAATATGATTTTGTCGACGCGATGAGTGACGGGTATCGCTGGATAGGAGTTCTTCATAACCGCCGGGTCCTTTTTGTCAAACCGAATTACTGGATTATTACTGATTTCCTGCCGGGTCCGGGTTACTATAACGCTAGTTTTCAGACGAGCGGGTATCACAAATTTGACTGGCTCGCTCACTTCCAGCCCACAACACTCAGAATTGACGAGAGAACAAAACGGGTTGATACCATGAATGATGACGCGAATATCGCGCTCGTCCCGCTCAACGCTGATGAGGTCCGGATCAGAGAGAGTAAGGGACCAACCGGCACAAAAAAAGGCATTAGGGAAGCCCCGTATATCTCCCTGGAGCAGGAGAAAATGCCGTTTGTCCAGTATCAGGTTCTCCTTTTACCCTACCAGGGAAAAGAAGCTCCGACGGTTCAAATTAAACACCTGGAATCAGATAAAGTTGATCGTGTCCATCGGCAGAACATTGCTTATAAATTGACCCTTCTGGACAGAGAAGATATATTTATCGAATCGGGTAACGCGAAAAAGAAAATCTCATGCGACCAATACAAGTTTCGCGGCAAGCTCGCTCATATTAAAAACGCGGGTAAATCCGAAGCTCATTATTTGCTGATCGAGACTGATTATCTTTCCGCTAACGGCCAGGTATTTTTTTCAGCACCCCGGGCGATCAAAGCAATAGAATTCACGGTAAAAAAACTTTCAGCTGAGGATGATTTTCTCCTTGAAATCGTGACTAAAGATGACGTTTCAGGAATAAAAATATACGCGCCGATGGTAAAAAAGGTAACGGTTAATAACACGAAACATGATTTCAAAAGAGAAGGTAATCATGTTATTCTAAAGTAGGATGGGCTGATGGATCATTTTGTTTCAACCGCGAATGAGGGAAAACCCTTTCGGGATACTTTCGTATTTGATTGCCATGGACACCTTGGTTTATATCAAAGTTTTTATATCCCTGATAATTCGGGCGATCAAATTATTAACGTGTTGGATAAACTCGGTATTAATAAACTTGCCGTAAGTACGTTTAGTCAGATGGCCCCGTTTGGCAATGATATTGTCGCGCGAATGATTTCTGATTACCCGAAAAGATTTATCGGCTACGCCAGGGTGAACGCGAATTATCCCGGGATTATGCGGAGTGAACTGATCCGTTGCGTTGATGAATTGGGTTTTAAAGGGATAAAAATCCATCCTTATCTTGACCAGGTTTTTATTGGTGATGCCGGATATAAACCGGTGTGGGAATTCGCGACCGAACGGAATATCCCGATACTGATCCACACCTGGAATAGCCTGAGGTACAATGACCCGCTGCTTAAGTTTTGCGCACCCGGTCAAGTTAAAAAAATCGCCCGGAACTATCCTGACGCGAAAATAATACTGGGGCATTCGGGTGGCGAGTATGACGGCATTCTTGAATCGATTGAAGTGGCGAAAGACGCGCCGAATGTTTATCTTGACACTGCTTCATCCCGGCTTTATCCCGGAGTGGTCGAGATGATGGTTAATGCCGTCGGCGCGGAAAGAATACTCTATGGTTCGGATGTGCCGTTTCTTTCGCCTATCCCGCAGATCGGAAAGATTATTTATGCGGCGATCGACGAATCTGAAAAACAAATGATATTAGGTTTAAATGCCGCTAAACTTTTTGGTTTAAAAAAAGAATAATTAAAATGACAGAAAAGATCGCGCTTAACGGCGGTGTGCCAATACGCAAAAGACCTTTACCGCCACCATATCCCGGCACTTTAGTTGTGGATGAACATCTCCCACTGTTATCCTGCCGGCCGTCAGACAGGTCAGGCCGGGTATTCCGGCGAAGGCGCATAAATTAAAGGCGTCAGGAAATAATATTTTTCGCTTGAAAGGACATAAGATGAGTATGAAGAAAATAAAAATGAGTGGTCTGGGGGCGGTAGTTTTTATCGGTTTCTTCTTGTGGGCGGGATATGTTACCCCGAACGAGATTGACGTGCCGCCAACAATGAAATATATTGATAATGGACAGGTCCCGGTTCCACCTGAAGCCATATCGCCATTTGAACCGAAAGAAGTAACTTATGTTAATGAACCTTCCATCGAACTCGACTCGGATTGGAATTTAGGCATCAAGCTTTACAGTAAATTTCGTTATACCCATAAGTTCGCGAAGCGGTGGAGAGCTAAATACGGTTATACCCCGACGCGCCCCATGATGTCAAATAAAGATTTTTTTGACAAGGTTGATTTGAGTCATCCTGATCTAAAAAAAGTAAAGGCGGCGGTCGCGACCGGTGATTTTACCAGGGCCCGTGATGAATACTTGTCCTATCAGGCAAGCCGTAAAAGAGTTTTTCATTTCAAAAAACCGGAAATCTCAGACCAGGCCGGTAAATCCGCGATGAAAAACTCGGATAAGACAATGAATGACCCGAAGTTCCCTGGATTATTCATCGAGGAAAGGTACTCTTTGTTCAGTGCGATGCGGGATTTCAAAACTGCTTACCTGTATTCAAATGATATTAAATATACGAAAGCCTGGTTGGATCTGATTGCGGCCTGGTCTGAAAACCATCGGCCGCCGGCCCAACGGCTGAAAGCATACATCGGCTTCATTTATTCTCCCTATTGGGTGACGCTCAGCGCCGGAGGCACCTCTATGTACCTATCCCGAAATGAACAATGGTTTATTGGCGCTCTGAAACAAGGGCTTGATAAAGATAAACTGCTTGCTCTTTATAAATCAATTCTCGAACACGCGGAGTTTATATATATGAATAACGATGTGTTTATGCCGGCGAATTGGCAGACTTGCCAATGCGAAGCGCTGGTTAAATTCGGAGCTTATTTCCCGTCATTTAAAAAATCCGGGTTTTACATAAAACACGCCTGGAAATTGATGCAGGAACACATGGCAACAGAAACATTTGATGACGGGAGCTACTCTGAGAATTCAGTTAACTATTCGAACGCTGTAGCTCTCCAGCATTTCAGGGTCGTGCAAATTATCCGCAAATTAGGATTTAAAGTTCCTGAAAACTTTCTCGAAAAATGGAAATCAATGTTTTTATGCGGCACTAAATTCATTACGCCCCTGCGTACCAGTATCCCGGTTGGCGATGGCGGGACCGGAGCAGATGGTTATTTAATAAAAAGATTGCTCGCTTATGGAGCCCTTGAATTTCCCGACCCCACATTGAAATATTTTACCGAAAAGTACCCGGCAGAAGTAAAAAAAATCGCCTATCAGTATTTTGATAACCCTGAAGAAGTCCTGGCCGCTTACGATAAAATCAAGCCGAAAAAACCTTCTTTTACTTCGAAATTAATCCCGGACTCGGGCTGGGCGGTCATGCGCCATTCTTGGGATAAAGAATCACCCTATTTATTTTTTGACGGTGGTTGGGATGAAGCCTGGCATTCACATCCGGATTTCGGCTCGTTTAATATCTGGGCTTATGGCGAACCGCTGATTTTAAATTCCGGCAAATCCGGCCCGTATGAAGCAGACATTTCAAAACGATGGTATAAACAAACAATCGCGCATAATACGGTGCTGGTCGATTCACGAAGTATGCGCAAGTCTGTTAATAACCGGATAACTCAATGGTGGACCGGGCCCCAATATGACTTTGTCGACGCGATGAGTGACGGGTATCGCTGGATAGGAGTTCTTCATAACCGTCGGGTCCTTTTTGTCAAACCGAATTACTGGATTATTACTGATTTCCTGCCGGGCCCGGGTTACTATAACGCTAGTTTTCAAACAAGCGGGTATCACAAATTTGACTGGCTCGCTCACTTCCAGGACACAAAACTCAGGATTGACGAGAGGACAAAGCGGATTGATACCTTGAATGATGAAGTGAATATCGCGCTGGTCCCGCTCAACGCTGATGAGGTCCGGATCAGGGAGAGTAAGGGACCAACCGTCACAAAAAAAGGCGTTCTGGAAGCCCCGTATATCTCCCTGGAGCAGGAAAGAATGCCGTTTGTCCAGTATCAGGTTCTTCTTTTACCCTACCAGGGAAAAGAAGCCCCTGAGATTAATATTAAACGTCTGGTAGCAGATAAAACCGATCGTGTCCATAGACAGAATATTGGCTACGAGATAGCGGTTTTGGAACGAAAAGACGTCTTTTTAGAATCAGGTAACTCAAAAGAAAAGGCCTCATTCGGGAAATATGAGTTTCGCGGCGCGGTGGCACATATCCGTAATGCGGAAAAAGCCAAACCCGATTACCTTTTAGTTGACGCTGACTATCTCGCGCATAACGGGAAATTACTTTTCTCCGCGCCGATTCCAATCAAAGCGCTTGAATTTGTTATTTCGGAACAAAACGGTTCCCGGCTTGAGATAAAAAGTGAATCGAAGGTTTCCGGAGTAAAGATATACGCTCCGGCGGTGGAAAAAGTAAAGCTCAATAATAAGAGTCACGAGTTTACCAGAGCCGGCGACTATATCATTTTATAAAATGGGTGATGATTAATTTGAAAGGACGGAAAAAATGATTCGCAATTTCGCGCTGATTTTGTTAATTCCCATACTGTTTTGTAGTTGTCAGTCATCGCGGGAAAAGGATGTGCATTATTCCATGGGTTATATCGATGCCGGACAGACACCTGTTCCGCCTGAGGCAATTTCTCCTTATGAGCCCACGGAGGTGACGTATCTCTACAAACCGTCAGTCGAGCTTACCTCTGACTGGAATCTGGATGTAAAACTGTTCAGTAAATATCGTTATACCAATGAATATGTTAAACTCTGGCGGGAAAAAATGGGCTACACGCCGACCCGTCCGACTATGACGGACGAGGAATTCTTTAACGCGGTTAATTTAAATTATCCCGGCCTGGAAAAAGTAAAATCGGCGGTAGCTGATAGTGATTTTAGCCGGGCAGTGAAGGAATACCTGGTATATCAATCGAAACGATCTAGGACTGATTATTTTAAGCATAAGCCTATTCCCCGAAAATCCGGTGAGACGGCTGTTAAAGAAGCTCATAGAATAATGGCTGACCCCGAGTTTCCGGCATGTTTTCCCGGAAAAGATTTCTCGCTGATCAGACTTTCAGGTCATTTTGATCGTGCCTTTCAACATACGCAAGAAACAAAATATGCCGAAGCCTGGCTTGAAATGTTCAATCACTGGTATGCCACATACCGCCCGCCGGCCAATCGTGTTAAGGCGTATATTGGTTTTATTTTCGAGCCTAACTGGATTACACTGGAGGCTTGGCGTACGGTTGTTGGAATGTGTGAAAGTGAACGCCGGCTCGCCCGGGCCGGGGACCTCGGACTCGACCAGAATAAAATGTTCACCGTTTATAAATCTATTCTTGAACACGCTCAATTCCTCTATCAAAACAATGATGTTTTTATGCCCGGTAATTGGCAGGTTCATCAATGTGAAGGAATGATGAAAATTGGAGCGTATTACCCTTCTTTTAAACAAGCCCGATTTTGGTGTAAGCATTCCTGGAAATTGATTCAAGAACATATGAAAACTGAAACCTTTGCTGACGGTACCCATTGCGAAAATTCTATCGGCTACGCGATGAGTATAATCTCAGCAAATCGCAAAATAGTGCGCTATGTCCGCAATTTGGGCTGGGACATTCCTGACGAATTTCTTGAAAAGTGGCGTTCAATGTATATGGCCGGAACAAAAATAATGACCCCGTCAAATAGCAGTGTTCCGATGGGCGATGGT
>DAOWBV010000099.1 GCA_030633885.1 Planctomycetota bacterium | reverse complement strand
TGGGGCGGCAGCCTGATCCGTCCGGAAGCGACCGGTTACGGTACACTTTACTTCGCCGATGAAATGCTTAAGACCCGCAAAGACAGCCTGGCGGACAAAACGGTGACTATTTCCGGTTCCGGCAATGTCGCCCAATACGCTACCGAAAAAACGAACGAGCTGGGTGGTAAAGTCGTCACCCTTTCCGATTCCGGCGGCACGGTCTATGATCCGGATGGGATCAGCACTGAAAAATTGGCCTTTGTCATGGAACTTAAGAACGTCAAACGCGGACGGATCAGCGAATACGCTAAAAAATATAAATGCCAGTACTTACCGGGTAAACGACCCTGGAGCATCAAGTGCGATGTGGCCTTGCCCTGCGCGACCCAGAACGAACTTAACGAAAGCGAAGCCAAAACGCTCGTCAAAAACGGCTGCATTTGCGTTTCTGAAGGCGCCAACATGCCTTCAACCCGGGAAGCCGTTGATGTTTTCCTGGAAGCCAAGGTCCTCTACGGTCCGGGCAAAGCGGCTAATGCCGGCGGCGTGGCGACCAGTGGTTTGGAAATGTCGCAAAATAGTCTGCGTTATAATTGGACCCGGGAAGAAGTGGACGATAAGCTGCACGGTATCATGACAGCCATCCATTCGCAATGCGTCGCTCACGGCAAAAAAGGCAACTTTATCAATTATGTCGACGGCGCCAATATTGCCGGATTTGTTAAAATCGCTGACTCAATGCTGGATCAGGGAGTTGTCTAGGCAGGTAAAAAAGTTAGAGGAATCCATTCTGCTGGAAAACTAGAGCGGCGGCGCCGTAAATCCCGGCATTTTCACCCAACCGGGCCGGGACGATCGGGGTTTTTCGTTCCGGAAAATAAATATGGGACCAGACCGTTTTCCGGATCGGCCGCAAAAGGATCTCGCCGGCCTGAGCGATCGCTCCCCCGATCACCACTAATTCCGGGTCAACCACATTGATCGCCTGAGAAATGGTCGCCCCCAGGTGCCAAGCGGTATCCCGGACGATCTTTTTCGCGATCCGGTCCCCTTTCCGGGCCGCGTCAAAAACGATCTTCGAGGTTATTTTTTCAGGGTTGCCTTTTGCCATTCTCATTATCAGGTTTTTTTTATCACCCTTGATCGCGGCCACCGCTCGCCGGACAATACCGGCCGCGCCGACTATCGTTTCCACACAGCCATGGTTACCGCATTTACACTTCAACGGGTTACCTTTGACCACCATATGGCCGACCTCTCCGGCCGCGGAAAAAAAGCCCCGATGCACCCGACCGTTGATCACCACTCCCCCGCCGAACCCGGTGCCGAGGGTAAAGCAGATCAATGATCGCACTTTTTTCCCGGCCCCGAAATATTTTTCGCCCAGAGCGGCCAGGTTAACGTCGTTATCAACCCAGGCAGGCAAGGAAAATGTTTTTTCTAAGATCTTTTTCAGAGGGACTCCGCGCCAACGCGGGATATTCGGGGTTGGTGAGACCGCAACACCGTTTTCAAAATCAAAAGAACCCGGCGCACCCAGACCGATCCCCATGATCTGGCCTGGATCTCGTTTTGAAGATTTGAGGACCTGCCGGATGATCTTTTTGATGCGGTGCACCACGACCGTCCGGCCCTTAGCTCCGGCGGAAAGAGTGTACGCCCGGTGCGTGATCTTTCCCTGCCGGTTGACCAACGCGGCGGAAATATGGGTTCCGCCCACATCGACCCCTAAGGCAACCTGATCATTTAAACTGAAACTTTTTTTCACGCTCTTTATTAAACGGCTACTTTTTCTTTGTTTTCACCGACGCCGCACCGTTTCTGGAGTCGAGCCCATTCTTTATCGACACTCGCCTGTAAACGTCCCAGCACCTCTTTATTTTCCGGTTTGCTGAAAAGATGTTTGAACCGTCCCTGCGGCTTGAGCCAGTCGGTGACCGGTAGTTTTTTTCTCGGATTATAAGTCAATCGCCACTCGCCCTTTTCCACTTCGTAAAGCGGCCAGTAACAGGTATCGGCCGCGGCTTTCATTAATTTTATGGAAATGGACATCTCGCTCCGCCAGCCGCGGTGACAGGAAGCCAGCACGTTGAGAAAAGTCGGTCCTTCATAAGACAACGCTTTTTTTACTTTAGTGATCATATCCCGCCAGTGAGCCGGGGTGGTCTGGCCGACGTAAGGAATATTATGGGCGGCGACAATGGCCGTCAGGTCTTTCCGGAAAACGTTCTTTCCGTAACTGACCGAACCGGCCGGGCTGGTGGTCGTCGAAGCCCCCAACGGAGTAGCCCCGGACCGCTGAATACCGGTATTCATGTAAGCTTCGTTATTATAACAAATGTAAAGAAAACTATGTCCGCGTTCCAACGCGCCGGAAAGCGCTTGCAGGCCGATATCAAATGTTCCACCGTCGCCGCCGAGCGCGATAAACTTTATTTTCTTTTTGATCTTCCCCTGCCGACGCAATGCTTTGTAAGCCGCTTCGATCCCGGACATCGTGGCCGCCGCGTTCTCAAAAGCGCTGTGCATCCAGGGAGTATTCCAGGAACTGTAAGGATAACAGGCCGTGGAAACTGAAACGCAGCCGGTCGCGTTAACGATCACCACCGGATCTTCGGTTGCCAGCATGATCTGACGCAGGGCCGTGCCGGCCCCGCATCCGGCGCAGAGCCGGTGACCGGAACAAAAAACTTCTTCTTTCTTTGATAATTCTTTTAAACTTACAGCCATTTTCTTCCTCCATTATTTGTAGCGGAAACTGTTAGGTTTCCATTTTATCTGGAGGCCTAAAGGCCTCCTCTACATTAGAATAATTTATTTTCTTACTCCCAAATACTCAAACATCTTTCCCGTTTTTCCGGTTTTGGCTATTTCGGTTAACCGCTGATACACACCGTGAATATCTTCTACTCTGATATCGCGGCCGCCCAAACCGTAGACATAATTGATCACCTTCGGCGGATTGGTTAAACCGTACAGAGCGGAAGTTACTTCGGTAAAAGTCGGTGTGCCGCCGGCGCCGAAGGCGTCGGTCCGATCCATGATCGCGATCGCCTTGATATTTTTCAGGGCTTCTCTGATCTCTTCATGAGGGAAAGGACGATAGACGCGCGGTTGGAGCACTCCGGCCTTGATCCCCTTCTCTCTCAATTCGTCCACGACCATCTTGGCCACCCCGGCCGCTGAATTAATGATCACGATCGCCACTTCCGCGTCGTCTAATTTATAATTTTCGAAAAGTCCGTAACTCCGGCCGGTCAGTTTCTTGTATTCCGCCGCCACTTCCAGGATCTTGGCCTTGGAGTTAAGCAGCGCCGCTGATTGCTGCCATTTACTTTCCATATAATAATCCTGTAAGGCCAGCGCGCCGTAAGTCACCGGTTTTTTTGTGTCCAGTAACGGATTAACCGACTGGTAAGGACCGATAAACTTTTTTACCGACTCGTCATCCAAAAGTTCCAACCGTTCCACCGCGTGGCTGATAATAAAACCGTCCATCGCGACCATGACCGGCAAACGAACCGACATATCCTCACCGATCCGGACCGCCTGGATCATATTATCGTAAGCTTCCTGGGAGTTTTCGGAATAAAGCTGGATCCAACCCGCGTCGCGTCCGCCCATGGTATCATCATGACTGCAATGGATATTGATCGGCGCGCTGAAAGCGCGGTTAACCACGGTCATGATCACCGGGGTCCGGGTACCGGAAGCGATCGGCAGCATTTCCCACATCAGGGCGAACCCGGCTGAGGACGTGGCCGTTAAGACCCGCGACCCGGCCGCCGAGGCGCCGATGCAGGCGCTCATCGCGCTGTGTTCGCTTTCAACCGTAACGTATTCCGTATCAACTTTGCCGTTAGCCACGAATTCGGCAAACTCTTCTGATAATTCTGTTTGGGGAGTGATCGGATAAGCGGCCACTACATCCGGATTGATCTGGCGCATGGATTCCGCCACCGCGTTATTTCCGGTCATCGCTGCTACTCTAGGCATGTCAAACTCCTTTTTGTATTTATTCTTTTTTTTCTTCCGGAACCATGGTGATCGCCTTGCCTTTGGCCGGACATTCTTCAGCGCAGATACCGCACCCTTTGCAGTATTTCAAATCGAATTCAACGACCTTGCCGTCTTTGACCTGGACACAACCATCCGGACAATAGATCCAGCAGGTCAAACAGTTAACGCATTTTTCCTTATCATGGATCGGCCGAAAATTGCGCCAACTGCCGGTATGGTACTCGCGTGAACACCCGGCATCTTCAATGGCCGTCCCGATCGGTATTTCCCTGGCTGATTTAAGTTTTTTCATTAGTTAGCTCCCTTCACTTCGTTGTATCCCTTCTTGATCGCGTTAATATTAGCTTCAACTACTTTGGGTGAAAACTTTTCACTGAATGTGTGCTTAATATCGTCCAGCAAAGCATCCAGAGTGATTAAAGGCACGGTTTTGATCAATGCGCCCAGGATCGGCGTGTTCGGCATGGGCCGACCCAGTTCCTTGATCGAAATACCCGTCGCGTCGACGGTAAAAACTTTCCCGTTTTCAATGTTTAATTTTTCCTTCATTTTTTCCGGCGATTCGGCTGTGTTGACGATCACCACCCCGTCTTTGGTCAACCCGTCGATCACGTCTACCGGCCCGATCAGCGTCGGATCCAGCACGACGACCACGCGGGGATTAACCACCGCGCAATAAAGCGAAAAATTTTCGTCCGAGACCCGGTTATAAGCCCGGATCGGCGCGCCCATCCGTTCCGGTCCGAATTCCGGCATCCCCTGCGCGTACTTACCCTGATTGATCGCGGCGCGAGCCAGTGTCCGGGCCGCTAACATCGTTCCCTGCCCACCCCGGGCGTGCCATCTGATTTCTGTTACATCTGTCATTACTTGCTATCTCCTTCACTTAAAATGGAGGTCTAAAGACCTCCGCTACATCATGTATTTTTGTAGCGGAAACCTTTAGGTTTCCACTTTAGGTACAATACTCTAAAATCTTAATCAATTCCTCTTTTAAATGCTGCCGGTCAATGATCCGGTCGATCATGCCGCGTTCCAGTAAAAACTCCGATGTCTGGAAACCGGGCGGGAGTTCCTGCCCGATCGTCTGCGCGATCACCCGCGGACCGGTAAACCCGATCAGCGCTTTCGGTTCGGCGATCATAATATCACCCAGAGCGGCAAAGCTGGCCATCACCCCGGCCGTGGTCGGGTTGGTCAGAATAGAAATATAAAGCCCGCCGCTTTCGTGTAACCGGGCCATGGCCGCGCTGGTCTTGGCCATCTGCATCAGGGAAAAACAGCCCTCCTGCATCCGGGCGCCCCCGCTGGCCGAAACGATGATCAACGGGATCTTTAACTCAGCGGCCTTTTCCGCCGCCCGGGTGACTTTTTCACCGACCACCGAACCCATGCTGGCCATGATGAAACGGGAATCCATGACCCCGAAAATCACTTCGATCCCGCCGAGCCGGCCCTTACCGACGACAAAAGCATCCTTCAGGCCGGTCTTCTCCTGAGCGTCCGCCGTTTTTTTCTTATAGGAGATCCGGTCCGAGAACTTCAGCGGGTCGATCGATTCGAGATCACCCCAATATTCTTCCAGGTTGCCCTCATCCAGCAATAAAGCGATCCGTTCCGAACTGGTCAGCGAAAAATGGAAGTTGCACTCCGGACAAGCCCGCAGTTTTTCCTCGACCACTTTTTTGTGGACCAGGTTACCGCAGCTATCGCACTTCATCCAGAGCCCGTCCGGCATTTCCTTGCGGCGGTGAAAAACGAATTTCTTTAATCCATCCCAACCCATTTCAATTTTCCTTAACCAAATCCGAAACCCACACCGATGATCATCGATTGCCCCGCCGGGCCAGGGTAACGGTGACGTAAAACTCATTGGACCCGCGGTGAACTTTTAGCGTAACCGTATCGCCCGGTTTTTTTGAGGCGATCAATCTGAGTATCTGATCAACGCTCGTAATTTCGATCTCGTCGAATTCCGTAATGATATCGCCGGCGCGCAGGTTCATCTCCGTGGCCGGGGTATCCGGGATCACTTCTTCCAGTTCGACCCCACTGCCGGTTCGCCGGATCAGGGAAAATTTAACGCCAAGCAACGCGTCATCAGGGTCACGCGTCGCCAAAGATGTTTTCGATCGTCGTTTCTCCAGGACAACCGGGACCTCCAGCGTTTCGTTCCGGCGCTTAACCGTCAAAGTTATTTCCGTCCCGGCCGGATAGATCCCCACGATACCGTGAAATCGGTTAATATTGATTACCGGATACTCATCAATTTTAACTATTTTGTCGTTTTTTTCAAGATTTAATTTATTGTTCGGTCGGACATTCCGGACTCTGACACCCTGGTTACCATTCTCGATCACGTCCAGATCTTTAATGTAACCGTGAACGACCCGGCCGTCCTTTTTAAAATGAGGCAGGAATTTTTTTATCTGGTTGCTCGAAATGGCAAATCCCATGCCGGTATTGGTTTTAATAAAAAAGAAACGCATATCCATCCGGCCGTTGATCCCGATCAGTTTTCCATCGAGCGTGATCAGCGGCCCGCCGGAATTACCCGGATTGATCGCCGCATCGGTCTGGATCGCGTCCGAATAAGCGCCCTGTACCCGATGAAAAGCGCTGACGACCCCTAACGTAACCGTTGGCACCAGGTCGCCATTCCAGCCAACGCCTAAAGGGTTACCGACCGCGATCACCGGCTGGCCGATTTTTAAAGCGTCCGAGTCACCCATCGGCACGAACGGGAATTTCTGATCGCCTTCGATCTTCAAAAGAGAAATATCACCACGCGGATCGAACCCGACCCGGCGGGCGTAAAGCGATTGACCGTTCATCCGGAATATCTTCCAGCGCTTCAAGTCTTTGACCACGTGATGATTGGTTAAAATATAACCATCTTCAGAAATGATCACCCCGGACCCGCCGCCGATAAAAATACAGGCCGGCAGAACTTTTTCCGTTACGCTGGTCACTTGATCCTGGAGTTGCCGGGCTTGAGCCTGATCATCACTTTGCGCGTTGACCGGACCGATCCAGCCATTAATTAAAACAAGAACGACAAAAAGAAAAATGATCTTTCTTCCGCCAGAGGCGGATTTTACTTTGTTCAACATCTTACCACTCCCTTGATCCCATTACGATCGTCACCGTTTTAACTTTATCCCGACGTTTTATTTTCGCTTTGATCTTGTCTCCGATCCTGGTTTCCCGGATAACCTTGGTCAGATCCCGCCATTCCTCGATCCCGATCCCGTTAAATTCGATGATAATATCACCCGATTTTAATCCGGCCCGCCAGGCGCTGGAATCGGCTACTACCCGGCTGACCTGGACGCCCTTGATATCCAAGGCACCCATGTTGCCCTGGATCCCGAAGAACGGTAAAGCCTGGAGTTTGACTTTCTTGCCTTTTTTCT
>DAOWBV010000005.1 GCA_030633885.1 Planctomycetota bacterium | reverse complement strand
TTTTCGGGTGTAGGGTCAACCCTGCCTGCGGCAGGCAGGTCGTCCTTTCGTGACGACCGTCGCATTGTATAATTTCTAGCGAAAGTTTGTTGAGTTCGTATGTTTCCAATACTTTTGGTAACAATTTTTGTAATCTCTGACGGGGTTAACTTATTATTGCCCGTAATCTATTTGTAATAATATCAAATACCTCTAACGGGGTCAAGCCAAAAAAGAAGCGGGTAAGAAAATCGGAAGCAATCGTTAGAATTTAAATTCTAACTGAAGAAGGGTGTGGTTATTATCGATCTCATCCTTGACTTCATCATAAAGAATATAATTTAACATAAGGCGGCTGTATTTATTGATCGACCAAATGCCGCCAAAAGTAATAGCGTTGATTTCATCATTATTGACCGTGCTGTCCGGTTCATATTGCTCATAGCACAGCACACCCCGGATC
The DNA here is from genome assembly GCA_030633885.1 of Planctomycetota bacterium. GTDB lineage: Bacteria > Planctomycetota > MHYJ01 > JACQXL01 > CAKKQI01 > DAOWBV01. Next base: position 31,854 of record DAOWBV010000005.1, on the reverse strand, counting down.
AGTTGCTGTCTTTTCAGAAAATCCACTTTAAAATCACGGGTTAACTGCAAATACCAGGTTTTTGTCGTAATATCCTCCGGACCGTCCACATCCAATATTTGCTGAATATATTCAACCGTCAGTTCGGTTTCTTTGATCTGATATTTCATGGTAAATCCAAAACGTTCCCGGTCATCGGAACCGGTCGTGCCAACTTCACTGACGGAACCGGTCATAAAAGAAGCGGCAAATTCTATTGGTTTAAACGCCGAACGATCTTTTTTCTTCCAGGGTGATACTTTAAAATGAAATAAAAAGTCCTTGCCATCATTATCATCCGATTGATTGATCCCGTTACCGTTAACAATCCCAATGGCGTAACCGGCATTATTATCCAGCATATCCCCGCGCAACAACAATCCGATATCGCGATCGCCAATGGTCACCGGCCCGTCCTCATACAAAATCGGACCTTTAATAGTTTGCTGTAAGGGAGTATCCAGCACCAGACCTGCTTCGGATAACGGCAGTTTAAATTGACCTAAAGTAATGCTGGCTTCATAAAAAGGCAATCGGGGAATCTTGAAAAAAGCATCTTTGAGTTCAGTATCAGTCAGGTCGTATTCAAAACGGTAAGTCAGATCAGCCGCCAGATGACCATAGAGAATGAAACGTAACCTCTCCCAATCGATCGTATCCGGTGTATCAATCGGAGAAACCAGCGGGTTGGTTCCGACTCCGCCGCTATCGTCTTCAGTATACGTATATCGAAAATGGGTATAGGCACTGAAGGTCAGGTCACCCCGGCCGATTTTGATCGGCTCACCCGATTGAGCCAGTAAAATACTCGGTGTCAGCCAGATAAATAAAACCAGGAATAAAATACGGATATTTTTCATGGTCGGTATAAAATCCTTCTCCGTCCCGGGCGGATCAGGATGATCCTTTCGATAGGAATAAAATAAAACTCCACGGGGTCAATTAACTACTGATATTATCGGCATTTAGAGTATATTCTCTGCAGAAAATTTAACCGCCCTGGAATTGAAGATCCGGATCATTGGTATTGAAACCAGGCAAAATTTATTGAAAAAGGAGAGCTGGCAAACCCCGTTAGAAATAATGCTTTGACTTGTTTGTATCGGGGCAATTAAGTTACAATACAAATTAACTCATACGGTTAAGTGTAATATCTAGTGGGGATTTCCAACAGGGTGAAAATTACGACTTGATCATTTCCCGACCGCCCAGATACGGACGCAATACTTCCGGAATGATAATACTACCATCAGCTTGTTGGTAGGTTTCCATCAAACAGATCAAAGTCCGCGGTAGAGCCAAACCGGAACCGTTCAAAGTATGCACAAATTTCAGTTTTTTATCCTGATCCCGGAATTTAATATTACCGCGCCGAGCCTGAAAATCAGTAAAATTACTGCAGGAAGAAACTTCCAGGTAACGACCCAACCCCGGCGCCCAAGCCTCCAGATCATAGGTTTTCGCGCCGGCAAAACTTAACTCACCCGTGGCCAGCTTGATCACCCGGTAAGATAAACCTAACGCCTGAAGAATCGCCTCCACCCGACCGGTTAGTTTTTCCAATTCGTCGAACGAAGTCGCCGGCTCGGTGAATTTAACCAGTTCTACTTTAGTGAATTGATGAACCCGATTAATGCCCCGGGTCTCCCGACCGTACGAACCGGCCTCGCGCCGGAAACAGGCAGTCGCGGCCACATAATTTAACGGTAATTTTTTTCGATCAATTACTTCGCCCTGAAAAATATTGGTCAAAGGCACTTCACCGGTCGGAATTAACCAGAAATCGTCTTCGGTCGTCCGATACATATCATCGCTCAGCTTGGGTAACTGACCGGTGGTAAACATACTGGCCCGATTGACCAAAAAAGGCAGACTGATCTCCCGATAACCATGTTTCCCGGTATGGATCTCGAGCATAAAATTGATCAGAGCCCGTTCAAGCTGTGCGCCGGCCCCTTTTAACATCATGAACCCGGTCCCGCTGATCTTCGTCGCCCGTTCCAGATCAAGAATATCCAGTTGCCGACCCAGATCCCAATGGGTGAGGGGCTTAAAATCAAACTTGGCCGGCTGGCCCCATTGCCGGACCTCAACATTGGCTTTTTCATTACCGACCGGAACATCTTCTGCCGGCACGTTCGGAACCCAGCTTAATTGTTCCTGAAACCGGCTGTTTAATTCTTTTAATTTCTTTTCCAGCTCTTTTATCTGCCCACCAACTGTTTTGGTGGATTGAATTAAGTCGCTCGCGTCTTTTTTTTCTTTCTTCAACCGGGCGATCTTTTCCGAGGCCTGCTTACGTTCGTGGCGAAGCTGGTCGATTTGCTGGATCAATTGCCGGCGAGTGACATCCATTTTTAAAATGGAGTCAATATCGGCTTTTTCATTTTTGTCCCGGATCGCTTTTTTAACCCGATCGGGATTCTGGCGGATAAAATCTAAATCTAACATGGGATTTCTCAGGAAATTTTATTCTATCTTACGCCATTCAGAAATGTTTGTCAATTAATAATTGATTTCAACAATCCGTCGATCACTTTGGTGATCGTTGGTAGTATCATGGTCATCGTAGGCTTTGTAATCGCTTTTATTGTTGTTGCGCTAGGGTTTATGATGTCTGACTATTTTATTGTCGACAAAAACTACGGTCCGGTCGAAGCCCTAAAAAAGAGTTTTCGTCTTATGTGGGGATTTAATCTTTGGCTGGGCTTTGTCTTATGGTTACTAGTTATCTGTTTTGCTCTTGCCGGCTGTTTGGCCCTGTGCGTCGGCTGGTTGTTCGCCTATCCGCTTGCCCTGGTCCTTGTAGCAACCGCCTATGTTCAGGTAACCAACACTTTTCCGAAAAAAATACCAACCATCCCTGATGACCACGAACATTTGTCGAACGAGATCACCACCACCTGCAGCCGCTGCGGCGAGTTTATCTGCCAAACCTGCGGCACGACCCTTCAGGGTAAACCCACCTGGTGGAAATGCTACCAACTCTTAATGGACCCTCCTTCGCCCGCTTAATTTTTAATATCCGGTAAATACCAAATCAAGGATTCAGGGGAAATTGACGATAGTATTATATCTATGAGTACTCCCTTGAAAGCAAAAAACAGGGCTCGCTCTAAAAAGGTAAGCCTGGCCGGATTGGCCTCTTCTATTTTCGGGGTTTCGAACGGTGTTTATCTGCGGAATTCTCAAGGCAAATATTCAGCCAACTATGTGGTGGCCGGGGCCGGATTTGAACAAGCAATGAATAATTCCGCTGATGACTGACCCAACCCAGCCCCGCGCAGAGTAACCATTCGGTAAACCCGGGAGTCTGAGAACCATAACTTATTTTTTAATCTGATTGATCGTATGTTAAAAGTTTTACTGCTAATTCCGGTTTACATTATCCGACGCTGGGGAATTTATATATTTCTGATCGGCGGATTGAGTTTTTTACTCCTTCTGGTTCATCGAAAAATATATAATTACTACTCAACCAACCCTCAGTATCAGATCGACCTGAACAACCTCCAGGCCACCGCCCTGCCGGACTGGGTAACGGACCGGACTATTGAACAATCCATTCGCCACGATCTTCAGATCGACGAAATCAGTAATATTAACGATCAGAAGACCATTACCCGTATTCTGGAAGAATACGAAAAATCACCCTGGGTAGCCAAAGTTCACGCGATCGAAAAACGCTTTCCCAATAATCTGAAAATAAAACTGGAAATCAGGGAACCGGTCGTCGCGGTCCAGCTCAAGAAATGGAACAATACAGAGGTCTACTATTTAATTGATAAAAATATGGTCCGTTTGCCGGGTGAATACCGGTCCGTGCCGTTATTACCGATGACTATTCCGGTAATCGTCGGGGTCCGGGTCAGTCCGCCACCGCCGGGCTCTGAATGGAATGATCAGGGTCTGAAAGGCGCTCTGGCCGTGGCCGCCGCCCTGGAAAAGAACAGTATTCATGATATTGTCAAGATTGACCATATCGAGATCGCCCGTCAGCAAACCGGGTCCGGTGATTCAGGCAGTAACATTGTTATCTGGACAAAAAATAAAGTGCCGATCCAGTGGGGACGTTCACCTTATGTGACCAAGATGGGTGAATTATCTCTTGAGAAAAAAATTAATAATTTAAAATTAGTCTTGAAAGTATCACCTGAATTAAAAGGCGTCAAATACGTCAAGATCCAATTCCACCAGCCTTATATCGCCCTCAAAAAATAATCCTCAGCTTATCGCGACTCAAGAGGGAGTTCGCTCCCGACACCGGCGGGCTTCCGTACCTCATTGAGATTCGGTGGGAAGTTCGCTCCGGATAAATTCAAACAGCATCAGACCGCGGGCTCCTTAAGTTTGTCGCTATCGCGACTCAAGAGGGAGCTCATTCTGAAGCAGTTTCAGCTGGTTCCGCGCCCGGCGGGCCCAGTCGGTCTTCGGCGCGTATTTAATGATCCGTAAATAATTCTCCCTCGCCCGGGCCAGATAGCCAACCGCTTGATAACCCCGGCCGGTAGAATAAGACGCCTCGGCTAACTGAGTCAACCGCTGTTGAGCCGGCGCCTGGAATTCGTTAGCCGGATATTTTTTCAAAAATTGACCGCATTCGGCCAATCGTTTTGATTTTTTGATGAGATTTCGAATATGCTCAGCTGCCTGATCGCGGTAGACCGGCAAAAGGTATTTCTTGTATATCTCGTAAGCGTAATTTAAATGTGTTAGTTTCAATGAGATTTTCTGCACCCGATCCAAACTCCGTCTCCCCCACTCACCCTGCGGATTTCTTTTGATCAACTTTAAATAACGCCCGGCCGCCTGGTCGAACTCACCGCCGGCTTCATAACTATCACTGATCTTGAACATCACCTCTTCTACCCGGTCACTCTCGGGATAGTTCTCCACGAACTGTTCCAGGAAAGAAATAGCCACACTGGGCCGATCGATAATCTTCAACGCGGCGGTATATTGTCTTTGCTTTTCCGATTCCAATGCCTCTTGTTTGGTTTTGATCGCCTGCAAAAGATTTTTAATCTCTGCCGAACTTTCAAAATCTTCGAAAATCTCCCGGTATTTCTTCAATAACAGGCCATAATCCCTCATTAAATAAGACTTTTTTTCTTCCCGAATGATAGCCGCCTGAAGAAATTGCCAATGAATATTGATAGCTAACGTGCTCAGGTGGTCGGCCTGCAGGGTGTTACGCTGTAAAACCTGACGGGTTGACTGGTATATTTCTTTCGGTCGCTCCGAATCAACTATTTCTTTTTTCAGTTTTCGGAGCTGATAATGAAAAAACTTCTGGTTGGCCCGGCGAAAAGAAACCAGTTTCTGGTTGATAACCCGGGAAGCCGTCGGGCTGCCTGGACCTTTCGGTAAATGAGGCAAGCGAACCTTGATCTCTTTTATCCGGTCCGTCAGATAAGGATGAGTCCGGAAAAGCACGCCCTGGTTACCGGGATATTCATTACTATGCTGCAATAATTTTTCCAGAAGGGTGACGCTCCCCTTGGGCTGATATTCTGATTGCGCCACGTATTTAACACCGTATTCGTCAGCCTCACTTTCTAATTCCCGGCTGTAACTTAAGGTCAGCATATTTTGCAAAATACCGCTGGTGATCATGGTCGCTTCAGCCGCTTGAGAACTGCGGGAGTTACGGATCACCAGCAAAGTAGCAATGATCTGGGCCAGCGAAAGTTTGGTCGCCTGTTTGGCCGCCCGAAGATGATGTTTTCGTTCAATGTGAGCCAGCTCGTGACCAACCAGGCAGGCCAGCTCGTCATCAGACAATTGTAAATCCATTAAACCGCGAGTAACAAAAATAAAACCACCGGGCAAAGCTAAAGCGTTCGGTTGAGGCAGATCAATAATGTTGAATGAATACCAGCACCGGGAAGAATTAGCCTGATAGGCAATGGCAAACCCGATCTCATTTAATCGTTTGATCGCCGCCGGGTCATCCACCAAGCCGATCTGTTCTTCGATCTGGACCGCCACGGCCAGTCCGTCAAAAAAATCAGGCGCCGCTTTGTATTTCGCCGCTTCCGGATCAATCGGACCGCTTCGACAGCCTAATAAAATTAAGGTAATAATAAAAATAAATATCAATCTTTTAATCATTTATATACCTGATAATTCTTGCTACTCTCTATTGGTATTTACTATATTTTTATTTTCTTCCAGCGACCGCGCTGGTAGATGACCCGAAACAAGGCCGCTCGGACAAACCAATCGATCGGCGTGGTCAACCAGACATAGAATAAGGGATCATTCGGAAACAAAGCGTAATTTTGAAACATGGTATAACCGTTCATGACCGTTAACCAATAGACTAACGGTAACCGAATAAACCAGACCCCGATGGCCGAGACAAATATCGGGCTGACGGTATCACCCGCCCCCTGCAAGGCACCGCGGTGGACAATGGCATAACCAATAAAGGGTTGTTCCAGACCGGCAATAACCAGACAGGCCGCGCCTATTTTTATCACGTTGATATCCGGAGTAAAAAGACCCAATAAAAGGGAAGGGATAAGGACAAAAATGAACCCGACCATGCTCATTATCAATAAAGCCAATCTATTTGATTCCCGGCAACCAGCCATGGCTGAATCTAATTTCCTGGCGCCCAGACTCTGGCCGACAATGGTAGCGGTCGCGATCGATAAAGCCACCCCGGGCATAAAGGCAATAGCTTCTATCCGAAAAACAACATTATGGGCGGCGATCGAAGTCTCGCCTAACCGGACGACCATCTTCAAAAACAGGATCATGCCGATCTGGACAATAAGCGGTTCGATCATTGCCGGCAGGCTGATCCGAAAAAGTGTGCGGAACTGCTCGGCCTTGACCATCAGGAAACTTTTGAGCTTGAGCGGAATAAAGGAATATTTGGTGAAAAGGAAAATAACGACAACTAAGCACTGCAGGAAAGAGCAGATCATGGTCGAAACGGCCGCGCCTTTGATGCCCCATTCCGGAAAGCCAAACGTACCGTAGATCAACAGATAATTAATGATAATGTTAATGAAGTTACCGCCCAGGACGATGAACATGGGCGTTTTAGTGTCGCCGGCCCCGCGGCAGATACTGGTGGCGATCATGAAAAGATAATTGAAGATAAAAACCGAAATGACCAACTTAAGATAAATGGTCGCCTCGGAAGAAAGTTCCGGTTTTTCAGTAAAGAAACGGATGGTATCAGCGGCGAAGATCTGCCCGAAAATAGAAACAATCACTCCGAAAACTACGCCGATTATCAGGGCGGCCACAGCACTGAGCCTGGCCTTATCGATATCCTTTTCCCCGACCGCCCGGGAGACCATGACGGTGGCGGCGATTGGAATAGCCAGGAGAACCATCCGGAGGAAAAATATTATCGGCATGGCGATACCGGTAGCGGCCAGTGATGTAGTGCTGTAATGACCCAGCATCAGGGTATCCACCAGAAGCATGATGATCATGAGCAGCTGATGGATAATGATCGGCCAGGCTAATTTAAACACCGTTCGGCGCATGTCGGCGACTTCGAAATTCATCATCCGTTATTTTCCTTTCGTTCAGCCTATTATATCAGCAATTCGAAAAAAAACAAGATTTGACCCGGGCTTTCCGGCCGGTTGTGTTTTACCTGTTTTTATTGACAATTATTTTATTCAGGATAAAATATATAAAATGTCTACTTTTTGAAAGGAGCATACGATGACTGTTGTGTTAACTGGAAAAAAACTGAAAGTCGAAGATATCGAGCGGGTCGCCCGAGGCAAAGAAAAAGTAAAAATTCATCCGGCGGCAGAAAAAAGGATCAATAAGTGCCGCCTTATGCTGGAAGAAAAGATCAAGGCTCGTGAAGTGATGTACGGCGTGACCACCGGTATCGGTGAATTCTCCGAAGTGGTCCTGACTCCGGAACAGACTAAAAAATACCAGAAATATCTGATCTATTCCCACGCCGCCGGTTACGGCGACCCTATCCCGGAAGACGCAGTTCGCGGTTCCATCACCTCCCGGATCAACGTGCTTTCTAACGGGCTTTCGGGTATCCGGTTAAAAATAGTTAAAACATTGACCGCCATGCTTAATCGTGGCGTCACCCCGGTTATGTGCCAGAAGGGTTCGGTCGGCGCCAGCGGTGACCTGTCACCGATGGGCCAGATGGCCCTGGTCCCGATGGGCGAAGGCGAAGCGTTCTATAAAGGTAAACGCATGTCCGGCGCGGCCGCGATGAAAAAGGCCGGGATCCCGATCATTACTTACCAGGAACGGGACGGACTGGCCACTATTAATGGTTCCAACGTCGTCACCAGCATGGGCTCTTTACAGATCTGCGATGCCGAACGCTGGTTGAAAACGCACGATATTGCCGCGGCCATGACCATGGAAGCTCTGAATGTCAATATGAAATGCTGCGACGCCCGTCTGCATAAAGCGCGCGGGTTCCCCGGCGCGATCGATTGCGCGGAAAATCTCCGCCGGATCACCAAGGGCAGTAAATTGCTCGAACGCAAGGGCAAAAAAGTCCAGGATGCCTACAGCCTGCGTTCCACCCCGCAAGTATCAGGAGCGTCCAAGGACGCCCTGAAATATACCCGCAGTATGTTCGAAATCGAATTGAACGGCGTAGGCGATAATCCGCTTTTCTTCCCGGACGATAAGGTCGTCCTGACCGGCGCCAATTTCCAGGGCACGCCCATGGCTTTCGGCCTGGAAACGCTGGGAATCGCTATCACTACCACCGCTGTCCTCTCCGAACGGCGTCTGAACCGTCTGATGAACCCGGCCCTTTCGGCTGGTTTACCGGGCTTCCTGACCAAAGGCGGTGGAATGTTCTCCGGTTTAATGCTGACCCAATACACGGCCGGCTCGCTCTGCTGCGAGAACCGGATCTTGGCCGCTCCGGCGGCGACTGGCTCCATTTCGGCCGCGGCTGACCAGGAAGATTTCGTCAGCATGGCTATGACCACAGCGATCAAGACCAGACAGATCATTGATAACGCCTACGCGATCTTGGGGATCGAACTCATGGCCGCGGCCCAGGCCTTTGAGTTCCGGAAACCAGTCAAGCCGTCCAAGGCCTCGGCTAAAGTATTTCAGGTCATCCGCAAATACGTCAAAAAGCTGGAAGAAGACAGGGCGTTGTTTAACGATGTTAATGGAATGGCGCGGTTGGTCAGATCCTGCGAGATCCTGGACGAAGTAGAAAAGATAACCGGACCGTTAAAATAATATAAATGAAAACATGGTATCGGTTACCCCTGCCAAACAATATTATTTATCAGTCCCAGTATATTCCGTTACGATGTTTGATCGCTTTTTTCCGATCTCTGCCCGTTAACGCGGCGACCCGGCTGGGTAGTTTCTTGGGTCGGCTAATTTGGTCTCTGAATACCCGCCATCGCCAAATCGCCCGGACTAATCTAACCAATGCCTTAGGTGATAAATTATCATCTCAGGAGATCAATCGAACTGTCCGCCGGGTCTACGAGCATTTCGGCATGGCTTTTGTCCACATGACCTACATGAACCGGACATTACAACCGCATAACTGGTCAAAATTCGTCCAATTCAAAAATCTGGAATTGCTCGATGACTTGCTGAAGAAAAAAAAGGGGGCCATCCTGGTCGGCGCCCATCAGGGCAACTGGGAAGTAGCTTTTTACGCTCTGGCCCTGGCCGGTTACCCGGTGACTCTCGTGGCCTTTCGCCTGCTTAATCCGCTGGTCAATAATTTGGTGGAAAAAACCCGTACCGCCGGACAACGGATGAAAGTTATTTATACCAAAAACGCGATCGAAAAATGCGTGGCCATACTTAATCGGGGCGAAATCGTGCTTTTTCTGGTCGACTTAACCGGCCGCAAGCAAGGTTTGCCCCTGCGATTTTTCAATCAAACCGCTTCAACTCTGGGCGGACCGGCCAATCTGGCCTTAAAAACTCAGGCGCCGGTGGTACCTTTTTATTCTTACCTGATAAATAACAAATTCAACTACCAAGTCGGCTTTGAAAATCCTATATCATTTCAGTCAACCGGGGATAAAAATAAGGATATTAAGACCTTGGCTCAAAAGTATACCTCCAGTATCGAAAATATCATCCGGCGTCATCCGGAACAATGGGGTTGGTTTCATCGCAAATGGAAAAAATACCGGCTCAAACAACGTTAAAACTCATTTACCTTGTTTTTCTTGACCCCCGAAAAAACACCTACTATAATAAACCCCATGCGTAAGTTTTTATTTCCATTATTCCTTTGGTTAACCGTTCTGTTTACCGGCCCGGCGCTTCAGGCCGAATCAGATCTTCAGATAAAATTAACCGGATCTCAGGTAGATTGGCAGAATAACGCCTTTGTCTTTCAGTTTCAGGGCACCACCAACCTGCCTGATGACAGCCGGCTGGAAGGATTCGTTTTTTACGCCAAAAAAATAACATTACCCGAATCGTGGCAAAAAGAAACCGGCAAAAAATATGAAATCGAACATTATTTAATGGATAAAGGGGTCACGGAAGTCCAAAAGGGCCGGTTTAAGCTTGACCTTGGTTTTTTAAAACGTCAGCTTTATTCCGGTGATTACCTTTTCCGAATAAGATTTAATCCGGCCGCCCAGATAAAAATGGTCCGGAACCAACTACCGCCAAATTTAAAACCCATCGAACAAGAAGTTACCACCATTTTCGGCGACCCGGCTGAGCTGGCTAACGAAAAAGAAGCAACCGATCGCGATATCTACCGGGATCTGGAAAAGGTCCAACATTTATATCGGGATCTCAATCGGACTATCGACCAATACCAAAAGCTCCAACAGGTGGATTCAAAACAATGGGCGGAATGGCAAACATCCTGGCGAGTGGAGATCGATCAGCTTAAGGCCAAAAACAAAAGTCGTTTTGAAGAACGTATTTACTGGATGGAATCCGCGGCTAAATATTCCTTGAATTTATTATGCGCCGAGTTAACCCTCCTGGCGAATAATTTTACCGAAACGAATCAGAACACCGGCCTGGCGAAAGCTCATGAAAGTTTTCAGATCGAATCAAAAGAGTTTTTGCCCCTTTTTACCGACCAGCTTTACACGCTGGGCTTTCAAAAGATCATTGATAAACCCCGGGTCAATGAAATTCTGGCCGCCATTCGGGAAGATTACCGGATACTTCATGAATTCTGTTTAAAAAGTTTTAATGATCCCCAAATGTACCGATCAAACGAATGGCTGAAAAAAACAAGCGTTTATCAGACCAAGATTATCACTAAATTATTTGAATTAATGAAGGAGACGCCTGATTATACCCTGGCTGACCACACTCTACCGCTCAGCCAGGCCATAACAAAATATTTTCATTTAATTAGTGAAGGTTCTGCAGCGTCAGTAAAAAAACAAAAACAAAAAATAGAAGTCTATTTTGAAAAACTCACAAAAAGCTTGCGATTAAATAAGTAACTAACCGGGAAGCAACCAAAAAAGTAATCAGGCGCAAAGTTACCGTCGGGTCGTAGAAAAAAATCGGCCCACTAAGATAAGGAGAAAAACGATATGTCATCACGTGCTTACAAGCCAGTTCGTGCCCCGCGTGGCAGTAAAATTTCCTGTCAGTCCTGGCAAACCGAGGCCCCCATGCGGATGTTATTAAACAATCTTGATCCGGAAGTAGCCGAAGACCCGAAAAACTTGATCGTTTACGGCGGCTCGGGCCGGGCGGCACGCAGCTGGGATTGCGTCCACAAAATTATTAAGTCTTTGAAAACCCTGAAAAAGGATGAAACGTTATTGATCCAATCCGGCAAACCGGTCGGCATATTTACTACTCACGAATTTGCTCCGCGGGTCATCCTGGCTAACAGTTTACTGGTCCCCGCCTGGGCGAACTGGGAATACTTCCGCAAGCTAGAAGCCGAAGGCCTGATCATGTACGGCCAGATGACGGCCGGCAGCTGGATCTATATCGGCACCCAGGGTATCCTCCAGGGAACATATGAAACTTTTGCCGTGGCTGCTCAGCAACATTTTAAAAGTGATTTAACCGGTAAATTCGTGGTCTCCGCCGGACTGGGTGGGATGGGCGGCGCTCAACCATTAGCCGTCACTATGAATAACGGGATCTTCCTGGGAATCGAGGTCGACCCGAAACGGATCGCCCGGCGAATCAAGGACGGTTATTGCGATGTGCTTTGCGAAAATCTGGATGCGGCCCTGGAAATGGTCCGAACTGCCCAAAAGAAAAAAGAAGCGCTGGCTATCGGACTGGTCGGTAACGCGGCTGACGTTATTCCGGAACTGGCGAAACGGAATATCGTCCCGGATATGCTAACCGATCAAACCAGTTCACACGACACCCTTAAGGGCTACGTACCGAATGGGATGAGTTTAGAACAAGCCCTGAAATTACGCCAGGCTAATCCGCAGGAATATATTAAACGGGCGCAAACAGCGATCGTCGAACATGTCCGGGGAATGCTGGATCTCCAAAAAATGGGCGCGATTACTTTTGAATACGGTAATAATATCAGACAGGAAGCAAAAAATAACGGCCTGGAAAACGCTTTTGATTTCCAGGGCTTTGTCCCGGCTTATATCCGACCGCTTTTCTGTGAAGGAAAAGGCCCCTTCCGCTGGGCCGCTCTTTCCGGTAAACCGGAAGACATCTATGCCATCGACGAAGCGGTCCGGAAAGAATTCAAACACAACAAACATCTGCTCCGCTGGATAAAGCTGGCCCAGGAAAAAGTCAAGTTCCAGGGTTTGCCGGCCCGGATCTGCTGGTTGGGATACGGGGAACGCGCTAAGTTCGGCCAGATAATCAACCGGATGGTCAAAACTAAAAAAGTCAGCGCGCCCATTGTTATCGGCCGCGATCATCTTGATTGCGGTTCCGTAGCGTCCCCTAACCGGGAAACAGAATCGATGAAAGACGGCAGTGACGCCATCGCTGATTGGCCGATCCTGAACGCGCTATTGAATACTTCGTCCGGGGCCACCTGGGTCTCGGTCCATCACGGCGGCGGGGTTGGGATCGGTTATTCCATCCACGCCGGTCTGGTCGCGCTGGCGGACGGAACGACAATGGCCGCTAAAAAACTATCGCTCTGCCTGACCAACGACCCGGGCATTGGCGTCGTCCGGCACGCTGACGCCGGTTATCCCGAAGCGATCGCTACCGCCCGAAAAAAGAAGATTAAGATACCGTAAATTATTATTCCGCCCGAGGTAGACCCGCCTTCGCGGGCGCGGGAATACGGAGCATTAAACCTATATTTTTAAAACAGTTAATGAAAGGAGTTTATTGTTATGATGAAAACTAAAACGATTATTTTGTTGGCCGGTTGCTTGGTGGCACTCGGGTTGATGTTTGTCGGTTGTTCCAATGAAGACGCCTCATCGCCAAGAACATCTCAAGCGCCGTCGTCAGAAGTTGCTGTCGATCACAGCAGTCATGATCACGACCAACCGTCAACTCAGCTTTGCACAAAATGCGGCGAAATTAAAGGGACTAAAGAATGTTGTAAGTTAGAAGGCAAAGCTAAATGCGCCAAGTGCGAATTAATTAAAGGATCTCCTGGTTGCTGTAAAATAAAAAAAGGTAGCTCTGAAACAATCAGCTTATGTTCTAAATGCGGTTTTATTAAAGATGACAAAGACTGCTGTAAAGTTGAAGGTAAAACTAGATGCGCCCAATGCGGATTAATTAAGGGATCTCCTGGTTGTTGTAAAATACCTTCGTTAGAAAAAAAATAAATCAGAAAACGATCAATTAAATATTGTTAGTATTTAGCGATAATAAATATATAATATCTAAGCTGACAAAGTAAGAGGTCAAAAAATCATGCCATTAGAAATACCTGAACGCGGGATATTAATTACTTTATTTAAAAGTAAATCATGCACCAGCTGCAAGCAGATTTATCCGATTTTTGAAGAAATCAGTAACGAACAATCCAATCAGGCAAAAACTGTCCTGGTGGATATCCAAGAAGACATGCAATCGGCAATTGACCACGGGGTCATGAGCGTACCCACTATGATTTTCTTTAAAGATAAAAAAGAAGTAAAACGCTTAACCGGGGCTGTTTCGAAAGACAAAATTGAAGTAGTTATTAAAAGTTTATTATGACTAAAGATAAACTCGCCGGCCGGCAAGTAACATAAAAATTTTCGGGAGAATTCCTATCATGACCTGGTTAGAACAAACAGTCGAACAGTTGGTTGCGTCCGGTTCGCCGCTGGCGTACCTGTTTGTCCTGCTCGGTGGGATTCTGACCAGTTTCACCCCCTGTATTTACCCGATCTTACCGATCATTGTCGGCTATATCGGCGCTCAACAGGTTCAGTCACGTTTCCAGGCCTTTTTACTTTCCTTTATTTATGTTCTCGGGATGTCCGTCACTTTCGCGATCCTGGGCGCGCTGGCCACCGTGCCGGGATATATGTTTGGCGATATCCAGCAAAGTCCGTACGCTTCACTGGCTATCGGCAATATTATTCTTTTAATGGCCCTGTGGTTTTTGGGCATAATCAATATTCCGTTACCGGCCATCAAAACACCTAAAATTATCCGCAAAGGATTTTTAGCCAGTTTTCTTCTGGGGCTGACCTCCGGTATCATTGCCGCCCCCTGCGCCGCGGCTATCATGGTCGTTCTTTTCATAGCCATCGCCCAAAGCGACATCAATGTAATTTTCGGCGCCTCTTTATTTTTTACCTACGGATTGGGGCTGGGCGCGTTGATAATCATCGCCGGAACTTTTACCGGCTTTATCAAAACGTTGATGAAATCAGAAAAAATATCGCTGGTCGTAAAAAAAGTATTCGGGATAGCCCTGTTCCTGTTGGCCGAATATTATTTTGTTCAGGCCGGGATATTATGGTATGGAAGTTAGTTAATTAGAAATAGCTTTAAATATATCTCGACAAAAACTGCCGGGATTTAATTCGCCCGGATAACTTACGTTGGTTTATGCACGACGCAAGTTATGGGCTCATTAAAGGAGGAAAAATCATGCGCTATCTGAAAATTTGCTTGTTGGTTTTACTCGCCTTCGGCTGGATCTGGGGCTGCGATCCAAATTCCGGTACCGCACCCCCCACGACGAAACCGCCGGGTAATGACGGTCCGGTCACCTCCCAACCAGATACGCCTAACGACACCATGCCTAATTTTACCTTATCCGACCTGCAGGGCAATCAAGTCAGTTTAAGTGATTTTCAGGGTAAAACTGTTCTGCTGGTCTTCTGGGCTACCTGGTGCCCACCCTGCCGAAAAGAAGTCCCTCTCTTGAAAGAACTACACCAAAAATATCAAGGAAAAGAATTTAAAATTGTCGCTGTCAACACTGACCGGAATGTCAACAAAGTTAAAAAATTCGCGAGAGACAATAAAATAAATTATTTAGTTCTTCACGATTCCCAGCAGATCGCGTCTAATTTATATAAAATAAGATTTATTCCATCTAATTTCGTAATCGACAGCAACGGCAAGCTGTATACTTTTAACGAAAAATTTCACGATGCCGAAACAAAAATAACCGAATTAATGCGGTAGTTTGTTTGATTATTGTTGAATTTCTTATCCGGCACCCAAAAGATGCTCCGGGAGATCCATCATCGATTCCTGCCCAATAAAGTGGTCATCTTGCACCCCACTGGTCCGGCTGGAACGGCCATCAGAAAAATCAGCCCTTTTATCGAATACCAGACCATGCTGGACGACCAACCCACCGCCTACATCTGCATTGATTTCGCCTGCCAGCAACCGACGACTGAGATCCATTAAATAATCAAATTACCCGGCCGGTAAAATACGCCTCATCCTTGACAAATTTGGAACAGGATTATATACTTATTTAAAAGGTTGGGGTGTTTTGACCCCTTATCCTGAGCACTGACCTATCGGTAGGCCTCGTATTATTTATCACGTTTTACGTGACGGGGCAGGTAGAAAAAAGGATCTATGAGGTCTTTTGGCCTTACGACCTCCCGCCGAAGGACGGGCCTGTCCTTAGGCAGGCAGGATGACTCCATGGCCTGTTGTCAGACTGAGGAATCATTTACTCTATATGAAAAATAAACCGACCAAACATAAATCTTTCTCGGAAATAATGCTTCAGCAAAAATTCGATCGTGTCAAACCCAGCCCCGCCGGTGAAAAAGCGCTGAAAGAATTAGAGACCCGCTATAAAGAAACCCAGGATCAACTCGTTAAATTACAGACAAGCAACAAGGATCTTCGGCAATCCCTGAACGCGGTCCGGCAAAAATGTTTCAAGAAACTGAAAGATATTGAGAATCAACAGACCGAACTGCTCAAGGCCCGCCTGAACGGCCAGGAATCAATGATGGAGGAGATCAAACAGGAATTATATGAAAACCTGCCCGTCAGCTTATCGCAAAAAGAGACCGATCTGGCCGCCGAACAACAATTACTGGGAAACCTTCAGCAAAATAACATTCAGTTGTTACAGGAACTGGCTGAAAAAGAAAACGGAAAAAAGCGGCTGACCGACCGAATCCACGCCCTGGAACAGGATATCAAGCAGAAAAACCAGGACCGGAAAACTTTATCACACCAGATCTCCGGACTGCAGCCGGAAGTCGCCGGCCGGCAAACCCGTCTGGAGCAATTGAACGCCCATATCCAGAAACTGGAGACCGAGGCAGCGGAAAAAAACGCCCGCCTGCAGGAACTCGAACAGGTCGGCCCGACCAGTGACACTAAATTACAAGAGTTGCAGGACCAGTACAATTTCCTGGATGCCGAACTGAGCCAAAAAACAACTATCCAAAAAGAATTAAAAGAAAAACTACCGACTCTGATCGCTTCCGTTAAAGACAAAGAAGGATCACTCGCCCAACTAAATCAACAGATCGACCAGGTCATGAAGAAAAATGCGATCCGCTCTGACCTGCTGAAAGAATTATCAGCCGAGACTGAAACCATGGCTAATCAAGTCAACCTAACCAACGCTGAATTGCAGAAACTTGAAGAAACAGAGAAAGAACATCAGGACCAAATAGTCCGCCTGGAAACAGACCTGGAACAACTAAAAACTGAGCAGGAAAAATTGGGCGATGCTTTACCATCCTTAAAAAGAGACTTAAAAAAGAAAGAAACCGCCAGCGAAGAATTTAAAGATGAGATCAGTCGATCTCAGAACCGATTAGGCCGGAAAGAAGAACGTCTGAAACGGCTGACCATTGAAATCAATGACCTCCAAAACGATATTAACGAACAAAATTCTTTGTTCCAACAGGCCGAAGAAACAAAAATCCAGCATGAAACGACCCTGAACGAATTACTGGAAAAGGACGTTGGTTTAAAAAAAGAACTGGAGGAAAAGGACCTGATCCGCCAGAAGTTTGATGCTGATCTGCCCGACTTAAAAAGTCATCTTAAAAAACTTGAGGCCGCGCAGGAAACAATTTTCAACACGATCGGAAAAACTCAGGATAAGATCAACAACAGGGAAGCCCAGATAAAAGAACTGGAGTTAACAATACAGGAAAAACACGATCAGGAAAAAGATTTAAATCAAAACATTACTTCTTTGAACCAAACGACCGAAGAGTTACGAATCCGGTCTGATAATTCAGATCAGCTGGCCCAGGATTTAAATGATAAAATCGAGCAATGCGAAAAAAATCTGGAAAATACGGCTGACCTACCCTTATTAAGAGCTCAGCTAAAAAAACTTGAGGCCGCGCAGGAAACGATTTTGAACACGATCGAAAAAACCCAGGATAAGATCAACAGCCGGGAAGCGCAGGGAAAAGAACTGGAGTTAAAAATACAGGAAAAACGCGACCAGGAAAGGGATTTAAATCAAAATATCACTTCTTTGAACCAAACGATCGAAGAATTACGAATCCGGTCTGATAATTCAGACAAGCTGGCCCAGGAATCAAACGATAAAATCGAGCAATGCGAAAAAAACCTGGAAAATACGGCTGACTTACCCTTGTTAAGGACTCAGCTAAAAAAACTTGAGCACGAAAAGGAAACGTCTTCAAACACGATCGAAAAAGCTCAACGCAAAATAAATTCTCTCGAAGATCACTTGAAAGAACTGGAAGACAAGTTACAAAACAAACAGGAGCAGAAAAAAAATCTGAATGAAAATATTTCTTCGCTTAACAACTCGATCACGGAAACCCGAGCGCAAACACATAATTTAAACACCCTTTCCCAGGAACTCAGGGATAAGGTCGAACAATATCAAGCTGACCTGCAAAATACCGTCGCCAATATCATTGATCAGGAAAACAACCGGGAAAGATGGAACCGGGAAATAGAATCTTTAAAGGCGCCGCTCAAAGAAGCCGCAGAAACCAATCAGACGCTCGATGCCCGGACCAGGGAACTGGAGCAACAGCTGGCCGGGAAAACTGATGAGCTTAACGTATTAACCAAACAAGTGGAGCCACTCACCCGCCAGGTTCAGTCGCAAACGACCACCCTGGAAAAACTGAACAAAACCAAAAAGGATGCCGACGCAAAAATCGCGGAACTGCAAAACAAAATCGATAATTGTCATTGCGAACAACGACGACTCGCTCAAGCGGGCCCGACCATAGAAAACGAGATCGAAAAGAATGAGGAACGTCAGAAAACACTGGGCAAGGAAATTCTGACGACCCAGTCCCGGACTCCGCAACTAAAGCAAGAGTTGAAAGAAATCCAATCAGAATTAAAAGTCCAGGAAGTCAAGGTCAACCAAAAAGAAGTGTTACTCGGTAAAGCGGAAAGCGTTACTTCCGTCCTGCGCTTCAAATTCAAAAAACACGAACAAATTTTAGCTAAAGTCAAGCATGAATATCAAAGGGCCCTGATCTTCATTCAGAAAGCCCCGCAAACTGAACATTCCCTGGAGCAAAAATACAAACAAAAACTCCGGGAAACCGCCGAATTGACGCGGGCGATCAATGAATCTATCATTGATTTTAACCGCATGAAAGAATTAATGAAAAAAGCCAACGAAGATATCGGTCAGCATAAAAACAAAAGCCTGCAATACAATCAATTGATCCAACAAGCCGAGGTCGCCAAGTCCACCCGAGCGGAACAATTAAAATCATTGCTGAATTCCGTCGCGGGACCAAGTCTGGAACTTGGAGGTATTCCGATCTGGTTCTATTGGTTAATCGGGACTTTTTGTGTGTTATCGATCATCGCGCTTCTTTTATTCTGGTTTAAGTTGGTGTAAGTACCGGAAGCTTTTAACCCGACAGTTGATTACTGCTTAATGACGATATTTCTTTGACCCGCCAGATTTCACGCTGAGAACGGGGCATCGTTTTAAGATAATCATTCAATGATTTCACGTTTAATCCAGATCTGCTTTCAGTCGTGATCATTTTGATCCCACTGGCCGCGGCTCGAGCCGCGGCGATCGTCGTAATAAAAGGGATCCCTAACTCCACGGCTAATCGTCTCATCCGATAACCATCCCGTTTCGGACCGCTGCCTTCGGTTGGTGTGTTAATGATTAATTGAATTTGACCCTGTCGCATTAAAGTCAAGGCATTAGGTTGTCGTTTTTCACTGATCAGCCAAATAGTCATAACCGGAATACCTTTATCATGCAAAAAAGCGGAAGTTCCTTTAGTCGCGACAATTTTTAAACCGCTGGCTACCAGTTTTTTCGCGATTGGCAAAAGATGCTTCTTATCTTCATTACAAACTGTGATATAAACCGTTCCGTCCCGGCGGGGCAAACTCTGGCCGGCCGCCAGACAGGCCTTGGCATAAGCTTCATCAAATTTAGCGGCCAGGCCCATGACCTCGCCGGTCGATTTCATCTCCGGCCCGAGGATCGCGTCCAGCCCGATCAGTTTCTGGAAAGGAAAAACCGGCATTTTAACCGCGGTATGATTGACAACCGCTTCACCCACTAAATTCATCTCCTTCAGTTTATGGCCCATCATCACGGCCGTCGCCACTTTGGCCAGCGGCACCCCGATTGCTTTAGATACATAAGGCACGGTTCGGCTGGCCCGAGGGTTGGCCTCCAGAACATAAACCTGTTCATCTTTTACCGCCAACTGTAAGTTCATCAAACCCACTACACCCAAACTCCGGCTGAGTTTCCGGGTCACTCGCCTGATCTCATCCAAAATAACCGGTGATAACGTTTGGGGCGGTAAGACACAAGCCGCGTCACCGGAATGGACCCCGGCCTGCTCGATGTGCTCCATTATCCCGCCGATAAAAACATCCTGGCCGTCTGAGACGCTATCCACATCTATTTCGATCGCGTTAGAAAGATATTTATCCACCAGCACCGGATGCTTTTTAGAAACCCGAGCCGCATGAGTCATGTAGAATTCCAGATCCTTTTCGTTATGAACGATCTCCATCCCCTTACCACCCAACACATAACTGGGCCTGACTAGAACGGGATAACCGATCTGCCCAGCAATAACTGACACTTCCTCAAAAGAATAACCGCTTGCCGCTCTTGGCTGGATAATATTTTTTGATTTTAATAATTTTTCAAACTTGCGTCGGTCTTCAGCCAGGTCCATCCCTTTAGAACTGGTCCCAAGTATTCTGGTCGGTAGATCCGGTCGTTTACCTAAAGCCTGTTGGAGCGGCACGGCTAGATTAACGGATGTCTGCCCACCAAACTGCAGGATCACTCCATCCGGTTTTTCCTGTTCGATCACGTTCATCACGTCTTCAAAAGTCAGCGGCTCAAAGTAAAGCCGATTGGAAATATCATAATCGGTGGAAACGGTCTCCGGATTATTATTAATAATGATTGCCCGAATTCCGGCTTCGCGCAGGGCCATTACTCCGTGAACACAGCAATAATCAAACTCAATTCCCTGGCCGATCCGGATCGGGCCACCGCCGATAATAAGAACTTTAGATAATTTTGCGCTTTGTTTTTCGTGGTTCACTGTCCGCGGTCCCTTCGGGTTCGTTTCTCGCTTATTAATTTTTATTTCTGATTCAGTTTCGTAGGTGGAATAAAAATACGGTGTGGTTGCCTCAAATTCCGCGGCGCAGGTATCAACCATTTTGTAAGTCAGCCGCACGCCGGATTTTTCAACCAGCGTTCGGATGTTTTCTTCAGTTTCGCCGGTCAGGTCAGCTAAATATTCATTGGAAAAGCCGGTTCGTTTAGCCTGGGCTAAAATATTTTTCCAATCTTTGTTTGCCCTCGGCGCCTGTTTTTTTGTTAACTGCTTAATCTTTTCTTCTAATTGAATGATATTTTGGATTTTCGTAACAAAAAATGGGTTCCATTTTGTCAAATCAACTATTGTCTCCAATTTATAGCCGCGCCGCAGGGCTTCGGCAATAGCGTAAAGTCGGTTATCGGTCGGCGTGACTAACTCGCCCACCAGGGCTTCTTTGGACCAATTGATCGGTTCCAGGCCTACTCGATCAATTTCCAAGCTGCGAACAGCTTTTAATAATCCTTCCTCGATCGTCCGGCCGATGGCCATAACTTCGCCGGTTGATTTCATCTGTGTCCCGATTCTTTTATCCACCGTCCGAAATTTATCAAACGGCCAGCGGGGTATTTTCACAACCACGTAATCCAGAGACGGTTCAAAAGAAGCAAAGGTCCGACCGGTGACAGAATTAGGGATTTCATCCAATGTCAAACCAACGGCGATCTTCGCGGCGACCCGGGCGATCGGGTAACCGGTCGCCTTTGAAGCTAACGCCGAGGAACGGGAAACGCGCGGATTGACTTCGATTACCCGGTATTCACCAGTCGCGCTGTTTAAAGCAAACTGAATGTTACAACCCCCTTCAATTTTCAGCGCCCGGATAATTTTAAGCGAAGCGGTTCGTAACATCTGATGATCTCGATCACTTAAAGTCTGGGCGGGAGCAATAACAATGCTTTCGCCGGTATGAATTCCCATAGAATCAAAGTTTTCCATATTACATATAGTAATACAATTATTATTCTGGTCACGCATGACTTCGTATTCATATTCACCCCAACCGATGACGCATTCTTCGACTAAAACCTGGTTGATCCGGGAATAAGTCAAACCGGCAGTTACGATCTCTTCAAGCTCTTCAGGGTTGAAAGCGATTCCACTGCCCGTTCCGCCCAATGTGTACGCCGGCCGGATAATAACCGGGTAACCACCGATAACTTTAATGGCCTTCCGGACCTCGGCCAGAGTACCACAGGCAAAACTTTGCGGAATCGGCTCATTGATCTGCTTCATCATATCCCGGAAAGAATCCCGGTTTTCTGAAGCGGCAATGGCCGTGATCTGCGTACCGAGTAACGAAACACCCAGTTTTTTCAACACGCCTTTTTCGGCCAATTCGGAACATAAATTCAAAGCTGTCTGCCCGCCCATACCGGAAAGAATACCGTCCGGCCGTTCCTGACGGATAATTTCGGCCAGGATTTCCGCGGTCAGCGGCTCCAGGTAAACAATATCAGCCATTTCCAGATCGGTTTGAATCGTCGCCGGATTAGAATTAACCAACAAGGTCTGATAACCTTCCTCCCGCAGGGCGCGGCAGGCCTGGGACCCGGAAAAATCAAATTCGGCCGCCTGGCCGATCACGATCGGACCGGAACCGATAATCATTAGTTTTTTCAAATCAGTCCGTTTGGGCATTCGTCATTTATTCCTTAGGTAGCGACTCAACTCTTTTCCGCCAAAGGCGAAAATCCTTAAGTTACAAATTTAAAAGTGTTTTTTTGAACACACTTTCAAAAATTTGTCAAAAAGATACTTACTATCCCAGGGTCCCGGCGCGGCTTCCGGATGATACTGGACCGAAAACACGGGTAAACTTTTGTGCTGCATGGCTTCCACCGTTTCATCGTTGACATTAACTCCAATGATCCTGATATCCGCCGGGCAGGAAGCGGCGTTAACGGCAAAACCATGGTTCTGGGAAGTAATATAGACTTTATTATCTTCGAGATTTTTTACCGGCTGGTTGGCACCACGATGTCCGAATTTAAGTTTGTAAGTCCGGGCGCCGAAAGCCAGAGCCAGGATCTGATGGCCCAGGCAGATGCCGAACAGGGGATATTGTTTCGCGAGTCGCCGGATGGTCGGCACGGTCTGTTTGATGATCGCCGGATGGGATGGGTCGCCGGGCCCGTTAGAAATCAGAATACCATCCGGTTTGAATTTATTTATCTGGGCCGGCCTAACATTGTACGGCATCCGGATAACGGTGCAGTGACGGAGAACCAACTCCCGGATAATGTTTTCTTTGACTCCGCAATCGATCAAAACTATCTTCGGTCCGTGTTTGTTTTGATTAATGATCTGAGCTTTGGCGGTGGAGACTTCGGCTACCAGGTTATTTTTTTCCGGCGGCCGCATCCGTTTAACTAAATTAACTAACCGGGCGCGTTCTTTTTTGTTCAGAGATCCGTTAGAATAAGTTTTTAAAACGGATCTCAAAGTCCCGTGCTGCCGGGTCTTGATGGTCAGCATCCGAGTATCAATATCGGCGATCCCGGCAACGGACTGGCTTTTTAAAAATTCATCCAGGGTCTGCCGGGCTAAACGGTGCTGGGGCCGATCGCATTTTTGCCGAACGACAAAACCTTCGGCCTGGATTTTCGGTGATTCACCATCTTCAAAATTAATACCGTAATTACCGATCAGCGGGTAGGTCATCATCAGGATCTGACCATTGTAGGAAGGATCGGTCAAGGCTTCCTGGTATCCGGTCATGCCGGTATTGAAAACAAGTTCCCCCGAGGTAGTTTTTTCCGCGCCGAAACCGCTACCTTCAAGAATAGTTCCGTCTTCTAAAACAAGTGCTGCTTTCACCGAACTCAGGGTCCTTTACCTATTAGAAATCTTTACGTGGTTTACCCCGTTAGAGATTTGTGACGGTTGTCTAAAAAGACAACTGCTTATTCCGCAAAATATTTATAATTCTTTAATATTATATATAGTCGGCCACCGGGATGGCCTACCCGTTCTCTGTAGTAGTACTACGAAGGACGAATCTCTACCCGGGCCTGCCTGCCGCAGGCAGGGTTTACTTGAGGCTGTACTGCGATAATAATTTGTCAGGGTTAAACCGATCACTGACTTTCAGCGGTTTTCCCTTCGGGTCTATTTTCGCTTTTTCCTCTCTCAATAATTTTTCTATGATCGGTTGCAGCTCATTTGATTTTGTTTTGATCACCCGGATCAAACCAGGGTTATCGCAAAAAGCTGGTCGGTGAAAAGTTTTGGTGTGGAAATTCAATGATTTATCCAGCCAGAATAAAAAGCCACTTTCATTCAGGATCACCAGTTGATCTTTCAGGATCAAATTAGCGTCCAACACTTTATCAGTTCCAAGTAAACTCAAGAAATAAGCCCGGACGGCATTATTAATCACCCGGATCTCGGCTTCATTTCGTTTCCCCGACTCATACCACTGGCCACGCCGGATACGGTCCAGATAGGGATTACTGAAAACAGTCCATTCCTTGAAAGGCGGATAGATCAATTTCAAATCTGACGCTGACTTTTGGTGATAAACCTCCATCATATCATCGAAAGCCTTGATCAGGCGGATCAGGGTCTCTTTATGAAGCCGGTTATAAATCAAAGTTTGTCTGGAAAGTTTCGCCAACCGGTCAATCCGAACTTTTGATTCTAACCGGTCGTATTCCTGGATCGTATCCCAACCGGACTGATAGCTATCAGCCAGTTTGAGATAGCCGGCCCGCAACCCGGCCAGCAGAATCAAACGCAGCAAACGTATTTCCACCCCGTAAGGCTGGTGGGCGGAAAGCTTCGTTGTTAACCCATGCAACATATCCAGCGCTTCGACGTATTCGTGATTGGATATTTTTCTGACGACCTGCCGGTAAGCAAAAGTCACGGAATCGTCGCGGGTGCGTCTGATATTTTCAGGCAGGGGTTTGGCGGTTTCGATTGGCTTGATTGCTTCAACCGGTTTTTCCGGCAGATTGCCTTTTTCATCCTGCGCCAGCAGGATTTCTAATTCTCCAGCCGTGATCGGTTTATCGAGGTCTTCTAACGAGGGAATGTCATCGGTGGAAGAACAACCGGGTAAAAAAAAACCAGGAATGGCTATCGCCGCGAACAAAAAAAAACAGCGGGCGAGTATTGTCAATTTAAACTGACGCATCAAAATAATTACTTTTCGGAAAAGGCCGCGCTTCTACTCTCTTCCGCCGCTTCACCCGTTCCTTCACCTAAACGATCGTTAAGTTTCTGCTGATGCTTTTTCAATTTTTCCTTAATGGTTTTCGGGAAGGCATCTTCATAATCATCTATTAAATTCTGGAGTAATTTACAAACATTTATAATAGTCTGGTCAGCGTCACGCTTTTTACTAATGGCTAATTCGCTTTTTTCCTGCTTGGTCGCCATATCCGGTCCGTCGCCCTGCATCATGGACCGAATCACGGCATTTAAAACCTGTACGGAAGTAACATAATTATCGATTCCGTGATTAGTTAATTGGCTGACTTTATCAGTACTGTCACTAACTTTTTCCAGTTTTTTTAAAGCGGCCCGCGCCTTGTCATAAGTTTTATTGGAAAGCTGTAAATACCGCACGGCCTGGAATCTTTTCTGGATATTATTATCTGGAAGTGATTCTCTGGAAAGTTCGCATCCTTTGGCAAGCTGACCTTCAGCAATATCGATTTCCTGTAAAACGTTTACCACAACAGACGAAACAAAAGCGGCGATTTCCATGGCTTCATTTTTGATTTCCGCTAAAGCTTGATAATCCTTTTGGACGCCCTGCATGGTATCAATGGCTTCTAACCGAGCTTTGTCATAGGCATTACGTTCATGTTCGGCCGCTTCAGTGCGAGCGTCAGCCTGATTAGCTTCATCTTCCGCTCGGACTCGGGCTTCATCCGCCGCTTTTTTCGCGGCCAGGGCATCCTGACTGATTTCTTCCGCCTCCATCCGGGCAATATCCGCTTCACGACTGGTTGCATCCGCGGTATCCGCCCGTTTTAATGCGTCATCTTTTTCTTTCACCGCGGCATCTCTCACCGTGAAGGCCTTAATTTTCTCAGCTTCCGCTTCTTTTTTGATCTCACCAGCTGTGGCAGCCAAAGTTTCAGCTTCCTTCTTGGCTTCGACGGCTTCTTCCCGGTCTTTTTCCGCGATCAGTTTATCGCCGTAAAACTCCATTTTCTTCAGATGCATTACCACCACACCAGCCACCGCGGCCAAGATACCAATGATCACCAGAATCAAAAACAAATTCTTCATATTTATGTTTTATAACCCCCTGTTTTCACGGATAAATATTACCTGATAAACTAAAGGTTGTCAATGAAAATCTTAAAAATATCAGGAATTTCATGAATGCCTGAAAAATACCTTTTTGCTCTGCTTTAACCCCTTGAGCAACTGGAAGTTACAGGATTTTTACTCTTTTTCCCAAACCCCGGCAATGGCCTGCTGGCAATACTTACATTGACCCTTGATCAGATTGTTTTCTTTGATCAGATAACCAATCCTTTTGATCAAAACTTTATGACATTTAGAACAATAAGTCGACTCGCCTGGATGGGGAGTCACATTACCCGTGTAAACATAATTCAAACCCGCGGACCGGCCGATCTCCCAGGCGGTCTGAATAGTTTTCACCGGTGTCGGCGGCAAGGTCGTCAGTTTGTACTGCGGATGGAAACGGGAAAAATGGAGCGGCACGTCCGGCCCCAGCGTTTCTTTAACCCAAATACACAGCTCTTTAAGTTCCTCCGGGCTGTCGTTTAAAGTCGGGATCACCAACACTACGATCTCAAACCAAATCCCGGTTTTTTTCAGAGTGACCAGAGTATCCAGAACCGGCTGTAAACGTCCGTTACAATACTCGCGGTAAAACCGGTCGCTGAACGATTTCAGGTCTATTTTCACCGCCCGGAGGTACCGGCAAAGTTCGATCAACGGTTTTTCATTGATGAACCCGTTGGAAACCATCACGCTCTCGATCCCCTGCTTACGTCCCACCCGGGCAATATCATACATGTACTCGTAAAAAACGACCGGTTCGGAATAAGTCAGCGCGACAATAGATGATCCTTCGTTCCGGGTCAACCGAATTACCTGATCCGGTAAAAGCATCTTATTCTTCAAAGCTTCCGGTTTCGCCTGTGATATCTGCCAGTTCTGGCAATATTTACATTCAAAATTACAGCCGGCGGTGGCTAAAGACATAGCTTTTTCGCCGGGCCGGTAATGAAACAACGGTTTTTTTTCGATCGGGTCAAGGTTTCGGGCGCAGACCCAACTATACGCCAGGTTATAATAATAGCCGGCCTGATTTTCCTTGTTTCCGCAATAACCGCGCGAACCTTCTCTGACCAAACAATATTTCGGGCAAATCTCGCATTTAACACTTCCGTCCGGTAATTTCTGGTAATACATCACCTCTTTGAGCAAAGGATTCGCCGACGTGGACGAATCGGCGGCCTGAACATCCGGCAATAATGATCCACCGGCCCGCAAACCGGATAGGGCCAAAAAAGCGCCACCGGCGCAAGCGGTGGACATTTTCAGGAATTGACGACGGGGACATCGTTGATACATATGTATATTATATCACAATTTACGTGAAAAACAAGGTGAAAATTATTCTTGAAAAACGTGCGCGGTGAAAACAAAGAATTGCATGTCAGGCTGTTTCCAGGCGCCTTTGGCCAGCCCGGCTTTAAGGCATAGTTGTTCCAGCATTTCCTTGCGGTCCCAACCCTGTTCCGGCGCTACCTGGGGTAAAAAAACAGCGGAACGACTGCCCTTAACCAGATAAACACCATGCGGGCCAACCACGATATCCCGATAACCTTTAACCCGACGCATCGGGCTCAGGACCGAGATCTCGATATGGAGATCCGGTTCTTCATCCAACGTCACCGATCGAAAACGACTGTCATGAATAGCCGAGTGAATTGTATATTCGATCGTACTTTCAGCCAACGGCTGGGGATCAAAGATTCGGCCGATACAACCCCGCAGTCGACCATTTTTTTTGAGTGTCACAAAGATACCGGACTTCTTTTTCAAAAACGGTGTCAGGCGGTAATCTTTCAAATCAGGCCTGGTCTGATCTTTCAGATAGGTTTTCAAAGTCGCGCGAGCCAGTTTTAATAAAGTCTGCTCTTCCGCCCGATTCAATTTATCGTCAGCCGTCCCGATTAGGTCGGGACTTTGCTGTCGCTCCGTAAAAACCACTGACGCGTAACTGACTGAATGGGAATAATCCCGGTTCGCGTCGCCGGAAGTATAATAGTGCAATAGCCGACCCGGCGCGTCGGCCGGCAACAGTGACAACATCAACGCGATCGGCCGATAACCGCAGATGGTCAGATTATTTTCTTCTACGTGACTAACAAAACGGCTGCCATTTAAGTCTAAGGCGTGTTGCAACGCGGCCCGGTCGGTCTTTTCAATATTCGCCCGAATGTCTTTTTTGTAAGGGGTGTGCCGGAAATTTTTTCCGTAGTGCGTAAAGTCAGAACTGGCGATGATCAGGGTTTCGTCATCGATAAATTTTTTGATCGTTTTGGCCGCGGTGGCATAATCAGACTGGTTTATCCGGCCGATGATCAACGGAACCAATTTAAAATCCTTGAGGACTGTTTGAAGAAACGGTAATTGAATCTCCAGAGAATGTTCCCGTTTTTCCGCGACCGGTTCATCCCGGAACAATCCACCACCAGCCAAAAGTTGCCGGCAAACTGCCCGGTCCAGAGGCACTTTCCCCAACGGGGTCTGATAATGCGTGAATTGGGAAACGGCCACGCCGCGATAACCGGCGTAATGGCTGGGCCCGATCAGAATGACTCGTTTGATCGGCCGGTTCTTCAGTAAAGCATAGAGATAGGCCTCGCCTTGACCGGAATAAGTATGGCCGGCATGGGGAGTAATAACGGCGTGAATCTTTTGCGATTGAAATTCCCGGATCAATTTTTGAGGAACTCCGGCCAGGTAACCTTCAACGTCTTTTTTTAACGCGGCCGGTTCGCCTTTATACCAGGTTCCGGCTAAAGCAGGCGGGCGGATATTCGGCTTCTCGGTTTGAATTGGTAAGACAACCGGTTTTTCCACCGGTCCTGCGCGAATACTCCGTTCTTTTTCCCGGCAGGCAAAAGAAACCAGTAATAGAAACAAGGTGCCCAAGATTAGGAACCGATGTTTAGCCATTATTCTTCCCCGGCTTCTATTTCCTCTTCTTTGGATATCTTGGCGACGGAAACGAGTTTATCGCCCGGCTGAAGGCTGATCAACCGCACGCCCTGAGTGTTACGGCCGATGGACCTGATATTTTTCACGGAGATACGAACGACCATCCCTTTAGCGCTGATCATCATTAAGTCATCTTTGTTTTGCACTTCTTTCATGCCGATCAGCTTTCCGTTCCGGTCGCTGGTCTTGATATTACGGATCCCGGTCCCGCCGCGCCGTTGTAAACGGTATTCATCAAAATCGGTCCGTTTACCGTACCCTTTGGCGCAGACGCTGAGCAGGTTAGCGTCTTTGTTAACGATCAGCATATCTTTAACCTGATCACCCTTTTTCAATCTGATCCCGGTCACACCTCGAGCAGCCCGGCCCATGGATCGAGCATCGGATTCCACGAACCGGATCGACATGCCGTCACTGGTCCCCAAAATAATATGCTCTTTAGGGTGCGTGATCCGGACGCCGATCAACCGATCACCCGGGCCCAATTTCAACCCGATGATCCCGCCCTTTTGCGGTCGACCGTAGGCCTTGAGCGCGGTTTTTTTGATGACCCCATTCTGCGTTGCCATCGTCAGGAAACCGGTCTCGAAATCCTTGATCGGAATAGCCGCGGTGATCTTTTCTCCCTGCCGCAACCGGATAACGTTCACCAGCGCCCTTCCTTTGGCAGTCCGGGACATCTGAGGCAGATCATAGACCTTCTGCCAATGAACTCGCCCTTGATCAGTAAAAAAGAGCAGGTAATCGTGCGTGGAAGCGACAAACATATGTTCAATGAAATCGCCTTCCTTGGTCTCGGCGCCGATCACACCCTTGCCACCCCGTTGCTGCTTACGATAACTGGTCAACGACACACGTTTGATATAACCCTGATGACTGATGACCACCACCATTTTTTCTTCGGTGATCAATTCTTCAACAGAAAATTCCTGGACTTCGCGTTTCAGGATCTCAGTCTGGCGCTTGCTCTTGTATTTTTCCTTCATCTCATAGAGATCTTCTTTAATAATATCCAGGATCAGATTTTCGTCAGCCAGAAGAGCTTTGTAATCAACGATCTTTTCTCTGGTTTTTTTCAGGTCATCCTTAACTTTGGCCTGTTCCATGTTGGTCAAACGCTGCAAACGCATCTGAAGGATGGCTTCGGACTGCCTTTCGGAAAGCTTGAACCGTTTCATCAGGTTGGTTTTGGCTAATTCCACGGTCTTGGATTGCTTGATCGTCTTGATCACCTGATCTATTTTACTTAAGGCGATGACCAGACCTTCCAGGATGTGAGCTTCAGCCTCGGCCCGGGCCAGCAGGAAACGGGTCCGACGCTGGATGACTTCCAAACGATGATCTTTATACGCCACCAACATTTGCTTCAGGTTCAATGTTTCCGGCCGGCTATTCACCAGCGCTAACATAATAATGCTAAAAGAATTCTGGAGTGAAGTATTGCGGTATAACTGGTTAACGATCACCTGCTCTTCGGCCCCGCGGCGCAGCTCGATGATCAACCGGATACCGTCCTTATCGCTTTCGTCTCGCACATCGGCCACGCCGTCGATCTTACCGTCTTTAACCAGTTTAACTATTTGTTCAATGATCTTGGTTTTTTCTTGACTGTAAGGGATCTCGGAAACGACAATATTTTTCCGGCCGTTTTTCAGCTCTTCGCTCGATAACCGGGAACGGATCTTGATAATACCCCGGCCGGTCAGGTAAGCGTCCCTGATACCCTTAGCGCCACAGATGATCGCCCCGGTCGGGAAATCAGGACCCTTGACTATTTCCATTAACTTTTCAATTTCGACTTTCGGGTTATCGATCACCTTAATGATCCCGTCCGCAATCTCATTGAAATTATGAGGCGGAATACTGGTCGCCATACCGACGGCGATCCCATAACTACCGTTACACATCAGATTGGGGAATTTTGAAGGCAGAACGGTTGGCTCAGTCCGCGTTTCATCATAATTCGGAACAAAATCAACCGTGCCGCGCTCCAGATCTTCCAGCATCTGCATGGAAAAATCTGTCATCCGGGCTTCGGTATAACGCATGGCCGCAGGCGGGTCACCATCGATGGACCCGAAGTTACCCTGCCCGTCGACTAAAGGATAATGACAGGAAAAATCCTGGGCCAGGCGAACCAGAGTTTGATAGCTGGCCTGGTCACCGTGAGGATGATAGTTACCGGAAGTATCACCGACGATCTTGGCGCATTTACGGAACTTCGTACGCGGGCCGAGATTGAGATCGTTCATGGCGATCAGGATCCGGCGCTGGGAAGGTTTTAAACCGTCACGCGCATCCGGCAAGGCGCGGGAAATAATAACGCTCATGGCATAGTTCAGGTAGGAATCCTTCATCTCGTCTTCGATCAGCAGTTCCTTGGTCTGATCGACCGGGGCGGTCGCGGTGGCGGTAGTTTCTTCAGGTGGCGGAGTTTCGTTAGTTGTTCTTTTCGTCAGCTTTGATTTTTTGCGTTTGGCCATGTTGCAATTCCTTATAAAATTTTCTTCGATTAACGCTGTAGAATTTCTTGTAGCTGCAAGGCTTGCCCTCGCCAATTAATTTAAGGCGACCGTAAAGGTCGCAGCTACATCAGAAGAATGCTAGCAAAGATTATAGCAAAAACCCATGTTGTTTTCAATAAAATGATAACATTTCGGTAGAC
>DAOWBV010000152.1 GCA_030633885.1 Planctomycetota bacterium | reverse complement strand
GGATCACGTCAGATCATGAATGCACCACCCGGGCCGAAGCCCGGGAAAAATTACAGGCCGGCATGCACATTATGATCCGGGAAGGCACCGCCGCGAAAAACTTAAAGGAATTATTGAAAGCCGTCACTCCTTTTAACAGTCATCGATGTTCACTGGTAACCGATGACCGCCATCCGGGAGATCTTTTACATGAAGGGCATATAAACTTCGTCGTGCAAAAGGCAATTCGATTAGGATTAAACCCGATCCGAGCTATCCAGATGGCGACTATTAATACTGCTAATTATTTCGGGCTGAAACAATTAGGCGCCATTGTCCCCGGTTATCAGGCGGATCTGTTAGTAATTGATAACCTGAAAAATTTACGCGTTCGGCAAGTATTTAAAAAAGGCAGCCTTATTGCCAACAACGGAAAGTTAATTAAACATACTGAACGCATTAAAAAATCACTCGGGCAAAACACGATTAAAATATCCCGGCTAACACCGGATAAGTTCCGAATCAAAGATCAAGGCGGTAAAATCAAGATAATCGGTATTATTTCAAACCAGATCGTCACAAAAAAAATAATAGCCCATCCAAAAGTTACAGACGGTATTGTGGTCACTGACCTCAAAAAAGATATTTTAAAAATTGCGGTCCTGGAAAGGCACCACCGAAGCGGACGAATCGGGCTGGGATTTATTAAAGGTATCGGACTAAAAAAGGGAGCTATTGCTTCCTCAGTAGCTCATGATTCCCATAATATTATTGTGGTTGGGACCAACGACCTTGATATGTGTTGGGCAACACAGGCACTCGCGCCATTAGGCGGAGGTCAAATCATTGTAGTTAACGGAAAAGTTGTAGCCGCCCTGCCGTTACCGATAGCCGGTATTATGTCTGATCAACCCATTGATAAAGTAGCGCGAGAAATCAAACTATTAAATCGGGCGGCCCATTCTCTGGGCTGTCGATTGCCCGATCCCTTTATGACGCTTTCGTTTATGGCTTTAGCGCCGATTCCCGAACTGAAATTAACCGACCGGGGTTTGATCGACGTCAGTCAGTTTAAAATTGTGTCTTTATTTAGTTAAGGGGAACAATACAAAAAATTATATTGACATTTTTGAATAAGTTTTTATTATATAAGAGACTTTTTAAGGCGTCTGTTTAATGATTAAAGGAAAAAAAATACTTTCGCCCGGCCAAATCAAAACACTGATCCAACAGTTAGCGCATTCCATTTTATCCCAGAACAAAAAATCAAACTCTACCCTAACTGGCACAAGCCTGGCCCTGATCGGTATTCATAAACGAGGCATCCCTTTAGCCCGTCGGTTACAAACCGCCCTTAACCAAAAAACTAAAACAGATATTCCGTTAGGCTGGCTGGACATCACTCTTTACCGGGATGACCTGGAAACGATCGGCCATGTCCCGGTGGTCAAAGGCACCAAAATAGAATTCGATTTGACCGACAAAAATATTATTTTAGTCGACGATGTTCTTTTCACCGGCCGGACGATCCGCTCAGCTCTGGATGAACTGATTGATTTCGGTCGTCCCCGCTCGATCCAGTTAGCGGTTTTAGTCGATCGCGGTCATCGGGAGTTACCGATCCAGGCTGATTATATCGGCCAAACGATCGAGACGAAAAATAATGAAATCGTCGATGTTAAACTTACGGAAACTGATGGCGTCGATGAAGTCTGGTTAGGCAAAAAATAACCACGGATTATACGGATTGAACTGATTTAATTATGATCAAGACGAAAATAAAGTGGTCACGCAAACATTTACTGGGGCTGGCCGACCTTTCAGCCACGGAAATCACTACTATTCTGGACACGGCCGGATCGTTCAAAGAAGTTTCGACCCGCAACATTAAAAAAGTTCCGGCTCTGCGCGGTAAGGTCGTCGTCAATATGTTTGTTGAGCCCAGCACCCGGACTAAGACTTCTTTCTCTCTGGCTGCCAAACGGTTAAGCGCGGACATAGTTGATTTTTCCTCCAGCAGCAGCAGTTTGGTCAAAGGTGAAAGCCTGAAAGACACAGCCCGCAATATTGAAGCGATGGGGGTCGATATTGTAATCATCCGACACCGCGCCCCGGGCGCGCCGCACCTTTTAACCAAAGTCCTGGATGCCTGTATCATCAATGCCGGCGACGGCGCTCATGAACATCCTACTCAGGGTTTACTGGATATCTTTACCATCCGTGAGAAAAAGAAAAAAATCAAGGGATTAAAAGTAGCGGTGGTCGGAGATATCCTCCACAGCCGGGTGGCCCGCTCGAATATCTGGGGATTAACTAAACTGGGCGCGCAAGTAATCGCCGTCGGCCCATCAACTTTGATCCCGGATGAATTCAAAGAACTCGGCGTAAAAATATCTTATAACATCGATGAGGTCTTACCCGAACTGGATGTAATCAATATTCTGCGGATCCAGATGGAACGCCAAAATACTAATCTCTTTCCTTCGACTCGGGAATACGCGCGGATTTTCGGGATCAATTCGGAACGATTGAAAAAAGCCAAGAAAGACGTCTTGATCCTGCATCCCGGCCCGATCAATCGTGGCGTGGAGATCACCCCGGAAGTGGCGGACGGAAAACACTCAGCGATATTGGAACAAGTGACTAACGGATTAGCTGTCCGGATGGCGGTGCTTTATCTGGTATCCGGAGTAAAATAAAATTATGTCAACGATTATCATCAAAAACGGACGCGTAATAGACCCGGCGAAAAAATTTGATCGCGTAGCTGACATCTTGATCGAAAACGGCAAAATCAAATCGGTCGGCAAGCAGAATACGAGCAAAGGACAGGTTATTAACGCTAAAGGACTGATCGTTACCCCCGGTTTAATTGACATGCATGTCCATTTACGGGAACCGGGTCGCGAAGAGGAAGAAACCATTGCCAGCGGCAGCACGGCCGCGGTTCACGGAGGATTCACCAGCATTGCCTGTATGCCCAACACTGATCCGCCGATCGATGATGAAGCTTCGGCCGAATTCGTTTACCTCCAGGCCAAGCGGACCGGCAAAGCCAACGTTTTCCCGATCGGATCGGTCACCAAAAATCGAGCCGGCAAAGAACTGGCGGAGATCGGCCAGCTGGTCCGGGGCGGCGCCGTCGCCTTTTCTGACGATGGCGATCCGATCGATAACGCGGAAGTTATGCGCCGGGGACTGGAATACGCGAAAATGTTCAATAAGCCCATTATCGCCCACTGCGAAAATAAAGATCTTTCCGGCCCAGGTGTAATGAACGAAGGCTTGATCTCACTGGAACTGGGATTACCCGGCATCCCGAGCGTGGCCGAAGAAATCATGATCCATCGAGACGTCATGCTGACCCGGTTAACCGGCGGCCGACTCCATATCGCTCACGTCAGCACCGAAGGCGCAATCGAACTTATCCGCTGGGCAAAAAAAAGAAAAATAAAGGTCACTAGCGAGGTCACGCCGCATCATTTTACTTTAACGGATGAAAGTATCAAATATGTTAACGGAGGTTTTGATCCGAACCTGAAAGTCAACCCGCCTTTAAGAACAAAAAAAGATATTCAGGCGATCTACCGGGCATTAAAAGACGGAACTATTGACGCGATCGTTTCCGACCACGCCCCCCATTCGCCGGAAGAAAAAGACGTTGAATTTAGTTCGGCTCCTTTTGGAATGATCGGCCTGGAATCAGTTCTGCCGCTCATCATCACCGAATTGGTCAATAAAAAGATCCTGACCCTGAGCGAAGCGATCGCTAAACTGACCATTAATCCCGCCCGGATATTAGGAATCCCCAAAGGCACCTTAGCCGTCGGCGCCGACGCCGATGTCACCCTGATCGACTTGAAAAAAGAATGGGTCATTGATCCTGAAAAATTCAAATCCAAAAGCCGCAACTGTCCTTTTACCGGCCGGAAAGTCAAGGGCCGGGTGATCAAGACCATTGTAAACGGGAAAGTGGTCGTTGATAACTAACGATCAATCATCATGCTTCTAATCATTGACGGATACAATCTAATATTTGCCAATCATAATCTCCCTTCAACACCGAAAAGTCTTGAAAAAGCCCGCCGGAATCTCATCCAAATGTTAGGGCAATACAATCATAAGAAGCAGCGCAAATATCAAATTATCATTGTTTTTGACGGACGGGATCAGGTTATCAACAAACAGGTTGAACAAGAAGCCGGCACACCAATAGAAATTATATTTTCTCCCAATGATTTAACGGCCGATATGGTAATTAAAAATTTGGCGGCCAAAAACAAGCATCAAAAAAACATCACTGTTATTACCAGCGACAATGAATTAAACCAACATCTGCAACTAGCGGGAGTTTACACGATAAAATCACTTGATTTTATCGATGAAGTAAAAAAAACGATCGGCATACCGCCCTATACGAAAAAACAGATCACCGAACCAGAAGAAAAGATTACCGGCGTAAACGATGAACACCAAGTCCGGGCCTGGGTGGAACTGTTTGGGTTTACTGAGAAGGATTCGAAAGAATAATTATCCCCGGGCGGCTCTAATTAAAGCTTTAAAAATCGCCAACTGGGCCGGCTGCTTAATCATTCGTTCCGGATGCCACTGAACCCCCAAAGCAAATTGGTTAGACTTCGCCCATTCCACCCCTTCGATCAAACCATCTTCAGATCGCGCATTGATTGTTAACCCACGCCCGACCCTTTTAATTGCCTGGTGATGGGCCGTATTAACCTGAGCGGTTTTTTGTTTAACAATCTGATATAATTTTGATGCTTCTGAAAAATAAACAAGATGCG
>DAOWBV010000127.1 GCA_030633885.1 Planctomycetota bacterium | reverse complement strand
GCATAATAAAAAGTCTCTATCTTGTGGAAAACATGTGGATAATGTTAAACTTCTTTACAAAACGTAAAATTAACACTGATCTTTATCTATCCCTTACTAAAATAACGAATTAAGTAAATACTGATCAAAAGCTCAAAAACATTATCGTAACATATTGCCTACCAAAGAGTTACAAACGTACTCTTTAGCGCACCCATCTATGGTTACGTTCCGCTTACCAGATAAAATATACCTCTCTCTACCTGACGATTGACTTAACTCACTAACTTCTCACAACTTAGCGTTGTGGAAAATTTTTGTCACCCCGAAAACAACGACCCGATCATTTTATTAATTTAAAACGCGATAAAGGCCAATAAACAAAGATCGCCTTACCGAAAATATGGTTAGCATCGACGTAACCGTAATAAAATTCCTCTATTTCATCTTCTTTGACTTGATCCAGGGGAATAACCGAGGCCACGCCCCAGACATCGCCCCCTTTATTTTTATCATCGTTCCGCGTGATCGTAATATTATCATAATTACGCTGATAATAACCGGTATCGCACCGGATAACCCGTCCGTCTTTCAGCGGAATACGTTTTATCCGCCATTTCCGGCTGTCCTTACTATTATGGACATTATCGCCCATAACAAAATATTTATTGGCCGGCATGACGATCGGTTCTCCTTCATTCATCACCCCTTCGGCAATATAATAGATATCGCGGGAAATATTAATATCACGGAAAAGAGCCCGGCCGCCCCGGCTGACCCCGAAAGACACGCGCTTTTCAGAGGACCACGCCCAAGTCTCCTGATCCCTGTCCAGAACATCCTGATAACTATGTTCCAGTATAACCTGACCATCGAGTTTTAAGTAAAGCGTGCCGTCAAAATTCATGACTTCGACCAAATGTTCCGTTTCCGCCGCTAAGGCAACCGCTAAAGGCAGAAGGTGAGTTTTTTTATCGGCCTGTTCAACACTTACGAAAGAGGCCCCCTCTGCGGAATTGTTCTCCCGGCTGACCAGATTGATCTCGAACCGGCGGTACCGGTTAGCCAGATTTATTTTAATGCCGCCTGACGAACTGGTCTGTTTGAAACGGAAAGCCAATTTCAAATCGAAAACCCGCTCACCACCGCCGTTATTTTTATAGACATCCTGGATCGTCTCCTTGTAACGGACCAGATTTTCACCGTCCGCCTCCGGTCCCGCGTCCAGCAACATTTGATCACCCTGCCAGCCGACCCCGGCCGGACCGGACACGGATTCAAAGTAATCCCGGATCAATAAATGGGGTTTATCCCCCCAGCGAACGACCGGGATCCAGATAGATTCCTGGGTACCAAAAGATTTTTTGGCCAGCCGGAACTGATCGTTCCCTTCCGGCCGGCAATAAATATCGCCTTCGTAAACCATCAGTTCCTCTTCAGGCAAACCAACCACCCGTTTAATAAAATTCGTGGTCTGGTTAAGCGGAAATTTAAAAAGAATGACATCGAAACGCCGGACCGGTTGAAAGAGCAGGGCGAACTTATTGGCGATGATCCGGTCGCCCTGAATGCCGTTCCGGTAATCGTTCCCGAGCAGGGTCGGTTCCATGGAACTGGTCGGTATTTTAAAAACCTCAATGCAGAAACAGCGGATGATCATGGCCATCAGAAAAGCAATGGCAAAAATCTCGAGATTACTGCGAAGACTCTCGGCGAATTTTTCACCGGGGGTATTACCGGGGATCCCGGCGGAGGGCAACGGAGTCCCGATTTCTTTCGGGGACCCAATTGATTCAGAACTATCTGGCAATTTAATCTCACTCATAAGTGTTCAAAAAACATTATTTCGTTTAACGGTTTCCGCGGTTTCGGCTTGGGGTCCTCGTCCGGCCAACCAAGCGGGGTCAGACCGACCACTCGCAGGTCGTCGGGAATACTCAGGATCTTTTTTATTTCCGGTTCGATAAAAGCGCCGATCCAGCAGGCCCCCAACCCTTCCGCGGCCGCGGCCAGCATCAGGTGGTCAAGCGCGATAGCAATATCCAGCGGCCAGCTCTTCATATAACCACCCTGGTTCTGGTAGGATTCACCTTCATTAGCGCAGGCGACAATGACCAGATCCGCCTGAGCGATAAACCCTTGCCCCTTACAAGCCGGGACCAAAGCCGTTTTGGTCGCCGCGTCCCGGACCAGGATAAAACGCCAGGGCTGACCGTTTTTCCCGGACGGGGCCAACCGGACCGCTTCCATGATCCGGTTAAGTTTATCTTCCGGCACCGGGTCCGGTTTATACTTCCTGATACTGTGCCTCTTTTTTATCGCGTCGTAAATGTTCATAGTTTTATTAAATCCCCTCTTGATAGAGGGGACTCATAAGTTTATTTTTTATCTTTCAGATCTAACCCCAACTCATCCAACTGTTTCTGGTCGACCTTCTCCGGCGCGCCGGTGAGCAAACACTGGGAACTGGTCGTTTTCGGGAACGGAATAACTTCCCGAATAGAAGCCCGCCCTAAAAGCAACCGGACAAAACGATCCAACCCGATGGCAATCCCGCCGTGCGGGGGCACCCCGTATTTAAAGGCCTCCAGCAGGAACCCGAATTTTTCTTTCGCTTCCGAATCGCTGATACCCAGCAGTTTAAATATCTTCTGCTGGAGTTCCGCGGAATGGATCCTGATACTCCCGCCGGCCACTTCTTCCCCGTTCAACACCAGATCATAGGCCCGGGCTTTGACCGTTAACGGTTCTTGCTCCAACCGGGCCAGATCGTCCGCGTGCGGCGCGGTGAATGGGTGATGCTTACTGGTCAGTTTTTTCGTTTCCTGATCCAAAACAAAAAGTGGGAAATCTACTACCCAGCAAAAATTAAATTCGCCGGACTTGATCAGGCCCAATTTTTCCCCCAGATGATTCCGTAAAGCGGCCAGAGAAAGATTAGCGACTCCCGGCTGATCGGCGACCATCATGACCAGATCACCGTCCCCGGCATCAAGTTTTTTGATCAGCTCCGCCTGCACTTCCGGTTTAAAAAATTTCGCCACCGCCCCGCTGAGTTTTCCGTTCTCAACCTTCAGGGCCACCAGGCCCTTGGCCCCGTATTCCTTGACCAACTCGGTCAACCCGTCAATATCTTTACGGGAGAACGGATCCTTTCGCTTGGCTTTCAAACCTTTGATGATACCTCCTTGTTTGATCACCGACTGAAAAACCTTGAAATCAATCCCCTTCATCAGGTCGGTCACTTCGACCAGCGGCAGACCGAAACGGAGATCCGGTTTGTCCGTCCCGTAACTCGCCATCGCTTCCTGATAAGTGATCGTTTTAAAAGGCGTCTCTAATTTTTTATTTAAGACCCGGTCGAATATTTCCGTGGCCATGCCTTCGACGATCCCCTGAACATCTTTTTCATCAACGAAAGACATTTCCACATCGACCTGAGTGAATTCCGGCTGGCGTTCGGAGCGGAGATCCGCGTCACGGAAACAGCGAACGATCTGAAAATATTTATCCATCCCGGCAACCATAAATAATTGCTTGAATAATTGAGGCGACTGGGGCAAAGCGAAAAACTGACCGGGAAACATCCGGCTGGGGACAAGATAGTCGCGCGCCCCTTCCGGTGTGCTCTTGGTTAAATAAGGGGTTTCCAGATCGATGAAACCATGACGATCAAAATAACCGCGGATCGCCTGGGTGATCCGGTGACGGTTGATCAGGTTATCCTTCATCTCCTGACGACGGATATCAATGTACCGGTACTTCAGGCGGATCTCTGAAGACGGCAAATCATCGCCCTCAATCTCAAAAGGCGGCGTGGCGCTGGCTGACAGAACCTCGAGTTCGGTCACCGCCACTTCGATCTCGCCGGTATCCAGTTTCGGGTTGACCGTCCCGTCGGGCCGTTGCTTGACGGTCCCTTTAACGGCGATAACGTATTCCGGTTTGAGTTGTTCGCCTGCCTGATGCAATGATTTATTCGTTTGGGGGTTAAAAACGATCTGGGTCAACCCATAACGATCGCGCAGATCGATGAAAAGCAGGCCGCCATGGTCGCGCCGGCTCTTGACCCAACCGTTCAGACAAATGACCTGACCGATCTCAGCCGCTTTCAATTCATTACAAGTGTGAGTACGCTTTAGCATAATATTTTAATAATACGGACAGGACATTGTCCTGTCCCTACAGTAACCTTTGTAACTTTACTTTATATCACCACAATACCAGCATAACCGACCACCTGATTAAAATCACCGCTGGTCTCGCCGCTGGTCTGGTACCGGATCAATCTTGATTTCTGGGCGCCCATTACTTTCGCCGCGGTCAGCATAGCGACAGTCGGCCCAACTCCGCACATACTGACGTCATATTTTTTAACGATCTCCATCAGCCCGTCTTCATCCAGATCCAGGATCTTATTGATCGCTCTTTTATCTTTCTGCTGGGCCGACGCTTGCGATTCGTAATGGGTCATATCCGAACTGGCCACGATCAATGTTTTCCGGCCGTAGGACTTCAGGGCCTCACCCAGTTCCCGGCCGAATTGTTTCAGTTCCGGTAACGAATTCGACCCGATGACAACCACGGCCATCCGGAGATCCGGCTGAAAATATTGCAGGAACGGAACCTGGACCTCGGCCGAATGTTCACCCTTATGGGCGCCGGTATCATCTTCGATCAACGACGAAGATCTTTTTATCGCGGCGCATAAGTCCGGGTCGATCTCAACCGCCCCTAACGGAGTAGTCCATTGACCGCCGGGCCAGAGCGCGAACGTTTTACCCTGACCGGTATGATTCGGCGCCAGGATCACCACCCGGTCCGGGATATTAATACTGGAAAAAACTTCGCCGGCCACCCAGCCGGAATACATATAACCCGCGTGCGGGCTGACCACGCCCAGCGCGTCGGACTTATTTTCGACCGGCTTGGTCATCTTTTTCAGGTCTTTTTCCAAAGCCGATTGCCGACCCGGATAAAAACTGCCGGCGACGACCGCATCCCGGTTCATAACAGGTTTTCCTTCAGAAAATTTATGGTAATTTTAGCAAATTGTTTGATAAATACAAGGAAAAAGGTGCGGCTAAGTCTCAATTAAAGCTTATTTAGGATTTGTATTCGGCGGTTTGGATTTACTGTCCGGCTTGCCGGGTAAACTTCGCTCGCCTCGAACCGTCTTCGGCGCAGCCGCCTCATTTTGGGGTGGAGATTTCTGGATCTCCGATTTGGACTTTAACCAGGAGTACCCCATCAGCCGATAAGCCAAACGGGCCACGGCGAATTGCGAGATGGTCGAACCCGGGATCGGAGAAAGTTCGACCAGATCAAACCCGACCACGTTCTTGGTCTGGAAAACCGGCCTCAAAAGATCGAGCACATCATACCAACCCAACCCGCCCGGTTCCGGCGTGCCCAGTCCGGGAATAACCGAAGGGTCAAAAACATCCAGATCGATCGTAATATAAACATTCTGTTTCAGGGAATCCAGGACCCGCGGGATA
This sequence comes from Planctomycetota bacterium, assembly GCA_030633885.1. GTDB lineage: Bacteria > Planctomycetota > MHYJ01 > JACQXL01 > CAKKQI01 > DAOWBV01. The sequence continues at coordinate 391 of DAOWBV010000127.1, read as the reverse complement.
TAGCGGTCCAGCGGACGCGTCTGATGAGCCAGAAAGGTCGTGATAGTTTTCAATTCCTTAACGGTCTCATTATGTTTTTTCGAAAGACTCCGCACCCCGACCTGGGTGATCGGACAGAATTCAGCGATCCGGCGGGCGACCGAAGCGTGTCCGTACTTCCAACCGTCGTATTCATCGCGCAGATCACTGTGGGCATCGAGCTGGAGAACGGAAAAATTGGACCTGAATTTTTCCTGAAAGGCCTTGACCAACCCGAAAGAAATACTATGCTCACCACCCAGACTGACCAGGATACTCTTTGAATTAGCCCAGTGATCCGCCCGAATCATTTTTTTCACGTAACCGGTCAGGTCGTTTAAAAATTCAGGCGGCTTCTTTTTGAAATCCAGCG
>DAOWBV010000139.1 GCA_030633885.1 Planctomycetota bacterium | reverse complement strand
ATCTGAGCATCACCCTCCCCTATCCCCTCCCATCAAGGGAGGGGCACTCTTTTTGAAGTCGTTTCAACAACGTTATAGTTTATATATCAGCCCAATCCGCTTAATCCCCGCCAGAGGCGGGCAAGCGTGGTTACAAGAACTTCTTCTCAATAAAATCCGCGATGGCCCGGACCGCGTTAAGTTTAAACCGCGGCAACCCCTTAAAACCTTTAATATTAACATTGGTAATAAAAGCGATCAACTTATCCCGCCGGGTACAGATCGGGGTATCACTGATCTTCTGGCGGACCACCTCGATCTTTGGCTTATCCTGCCGCTTGAAACCCTCGGTGATGACCAGATCAACGTCCTTTTGCCTGAAATATTGTCGGACCGCATCTTTTAGTTTAATTGGTTTTTTCAGTCTTTTAACCAGGGCGATCTTTTCCGGTGAGATGATCATGCTCATCCGACTGCCGGCGTGAAAATGACGGTAGGAATCCTTGCCCGGATGATCAATATCAAAACTATGGGCGTCATGCTTGATCGTTCCGATCCGGTACCCCCGCCGGGTCAGATCCTTAACCAATTTTTCCAGCACGGTCGTTTTACCGCTATTGGACTTACCGACAATTGAAACTACTTTCATAGGAAAAGTCATTTCCTTAATTTTTATCCTATTTATAATATAATGGATTGGGATTGTCAAAGTAAATTGACACCTTGACATTTTAGAGTATAATTTAAATGGAGTTTGCAGACGGATCGCGGCTTAGTAACTCAAAATGCCCCGGTTGAGCCAAAGGCTCATCAACCTCTGGCTGAAGCTCCTCCGCCTCTGGCGGACAACTGGTTAAACTTAATTTTCTGGACTTTTAACTTTTTACTCGTAAAACTAAGTACCTAATGGTCGATTTCACTTGTATCTTGTCACTTACGACTTGTAACTTTTATATATGCCCCGGTAGCTCAATTTGGATAGAGTGTCTGGCTTCGAACCAGAAAGTTGCAGGTTCGAGTCCTGCCCGGGGTATTTCTTATTTTTCACCCTTGATGGGGTGAAAAATAAGAATTTACCGAGCAGTCTGAGATTTGCCAAGCGATTTGCTTTATGAATAAATGGTCTGTCTATATTTGCAACAAGAAAGATGTTTTATATACGGGGATTACAACTGATGTCAAACATCGCATGAAACAGCATAAGGCGAAATTATTATGCGTCGAAAGTTATGACTCAAAAAATGAAGCGGCAAAAAGAGAAAAGCAGATTAAGGGTTGGGCAAGAAAGAAAAAAATCGAGTTAATAAAAAACAAATCGCTGCAGGTGAGTTTACGCTGAATGAAATGAAGCGAGTCCTGCTTCGGAATGGTAACCAGATATTACGTAAACGTTTTGAAGGACTTCTGATCGATATGGTCTGGACCAGCCAGAAGGACATGATCACCTTGAGTGATTTCAATAATGATGAACATCCGGACCTGGTCATCGGCGGTGAGGATGGTAAATTAAAAATGTAGGCGGGTGTTAAAAACCGGGTTTGTCACACTGATAACCTGGATCACCCTTTTTAACCAAATGCGGATACTCATTCGCCCGATTTTGAAAACGCAATATCTTAGGGTTCAAAACCACCCCATCCCTGATCTCGATCGCTTTGGCAATCGTCAGGTTTTTCATCCAGGCCTCTTCCCCACCCATCACGCTATTTATATAAGGAAACAATGAGCTGCTGATCTCATAGGTCGCGGTATCCCACAAATAGCTGGGGGTATGATCAACCGCGTAATAAGTAACTCCCTGCCCCACCTGGAAAGTTGGCCTCTCAAATGAAGTCGGTCGGGCAAAATCAAATCCCATCCCCCGATCACAACTGACATCAATGATCAGAGTCCCCGGCCTCAAACATTCAACCTCGGCCCCCTTGATAAACATCAAAGGACAATTCGTATCCTGAAGAATACAGTTCACGATTATGTTATAACCGGCCAGTTCCTCAGCCATCGAGACCGGTTGACCATCATCGCCATCGACTCCGACGCGAGCAACTTCAGACGAACCACTCTTTATCTGACGATACCGAACCGCCGGTATCTTGTTATCAACCGCCTCAGGCGAACGCCGGGTATAGACAGTAATATCAGTATACCCCCGCCCCTGCAAAGCCTGAACCGCCCCTCGCGCGGTCGACCCGACACTTATTACCGCGGCCCGCCCGGGCACGCCGTAATGACCGGTAATCCCCTTCAACTGTAAACTATGCAGTACCCCGCAATAACCGGCCAGTTCGTTATTCTTGTAAAACGTATGCGGTCCCGGAACCCGCTCATTCTTCCACGAATACATCGCCTCCCAGGCAATGTAGGTCATCTTCTTATCAATTCCCACTTGAGTGATCGCCCGGCCCTGGACACAATGCGGCCAACCCCACAGAATTTGTCCCTCCCGAAACAAATGGAAATCAGACTCTATTGGTTTCGGGAGCAGGATCACATCGCAACGCTTGAATAACTCCTCCCGGCTAACCATCCCGGCGGTGGCGGCACTCAGCTTTTTCCGGTCAGCGCCAAACCGGTCTCCATAACCATCCTCGACAAAAATTCTATTCCGTAATGCCCGATCAAACCGGGAAAAATGGTCCGGATGAACAGGCAATCGCCACTCATTCTCCATACTTGAAGTACTGACCAGTCCCAAAATTAAACCACTCTCAGTCATGATCCTCACTCCTTAACACCTGATAAAAAAGCACTACCGGGGTCACTTCGTGGTCCCTAAGGAATCTGACACCATTACTGCCTTTTTTTATGTACAAAAAAGACAGAACGAAGTAACCAGAAGAACGATCGCCACTATCTTGCGGAACTGGGTCTGATTTATTTTTAAATGAAGCGAATGTCCCACCAGTGTTCCCAGGGCCATTGCCGGGAGCATATAAAGAGAAAAAGTAAGCACGGCGCGTGTCAGAAGTCCGGCATACGTAAAAGTTATCAATATCCACAGGGTAGTAATGGCAAAATAGGGTACGATGGTCGCCCGGAATTCTTCCTTATTTGCGGTCTGTCTGGTCAGATACCAGACAATGGGCGGCCCGCCCATGCCGAAGAGAGCCCCGGTAACCCCGCCGATCAGTCCGGCGATAGTACCGGTTATCCAGGGCATATTTTTCTTTTGGATATCGGGTCTTTCAAAAAGCAGTTGTAAAGCGAATAGGATGATCGCCCCGGCAAAGACGCGGCGTATAAAATCACTTTCCAGGATGACCAGCCCGTAAGTCCCGATAACGACCCCGATGACGCTTCCGATTACTAATCTCAGGAAAAACTCTTTTCTGGCCTGTTTCCAGACTTTGAAAGTCATCGAGATAACGGCAAAAGCGGCGATGAGGCAGGCGGTGGGGATAACAAGTTTCGGGTCAAGAAAAAGCATCAGGAGCGGCAGCATCACCAGTCCGCTTCCGAAACCCATCAACCCGAAAACAACGAACCCGATAAATACGATCAGGCCGGAAAGAAGAATATATTCAAGCGGCAAATCAAATCTCCTGAAAAATAATTCGTACGATAATAAAACACGTTTCTTATTTTATGTCAACAAAATATAAAGCAAAGAAAGAGGTTAACTTCTGCCCCCGGGACTGGTTCCCCGGAAACGGAAATGGCTGATAATTGGGGAGGGGACAAACTATGCTAACTTACAGTCCGAAAGTAATGATTTAACCCGCGGGAGTGCTTCAAGGACCCGCGCACCGGTTAGTTCAAGCTTCTCACGTGAATGATGACCAACCGAAACCAGGACGCAGTGGACACCGATCTCGCGCGCGACCTGAAAATCATGAGTGGTGTCACCCACCAGCAGGACCTGCTTGCCATGGGCATCCAGCCCGGCCAATAACTGCTTCGCCATCCCGGATTTACCTGACGCGTAATGATCAGCCTGCCCTACCACCCTATCGAAAAAAGAGGTTATTCCGAAAGAAGAGACCAGGCTATCCAATCTGGTTTGCTCGGTCACGGAAAAAATTGACTGCCGAATTCCCGCGTTCGCGCAATCCTTAAGTAATTCCTTAGCCCCGTCATGTAATCGGCACTGACCGACGTATTCGGCATACTCGGCGCAAAACTCATTCGCCATGATCTCGTAGGGTTCTTTTGAAAAATCGAAACCCGCCAGTTTATAATAGTCCTTGATGGGAAAATCGAAGATCGATTTATATTTTTGGATACTGAGAGGAGGAACCCCACGCCGGGCCAACATCCGGTTAACGATCTCCCGACACAGCCAGACATCGTCCAGCAAAGTCCCATTCCAATCCCAGATAATATGATGATAAGTTATCAACTTATTTGATTATCTCCTCTTTATCTGTCCCTTCTAATTCTTTAATGGCCGCTTCAGCCCGTTTTTTATATCTCCCGCCCCACTTAATAATACTTCTCATGTCTAATGCTATTTTTTCAGGTACCTTATCTTTAGCGTCTAATTCAATCAGGGCGATCCCGGCCCAGGCGCGAACATCAGTTTCTTGATCATCAAGCAGTTTCTCTATTTCAGGGATCGCTTTTTTGGCACCCAGTGTCGCCAACGCGTTCATGGCCCCTTCGCGGACCCACCGAGTATTATCTTCAAGTAATTTCATCAGGTCAGGGATCGCTTTTTTGACACCGAGCTCAGCCAGCGCCTCGGCCGCATGTTCACGCACGTGGCCATCTTCATCTTCAAGAAACTCAAACAACCTGGGAACAAGATCCTCTTTTTTATCGATCTTAGCCAAAACCGCCACGGCATGCCCCCGGGTGTCTTTATCTTTTAAGAGCCTCTTAATATCAGGCAGGGTTTCAGGAAGAGGCACACGCCAACCCTGGCCGGCCCGGCTCCAAAGATGTTCTCCCGCGCAGATCCCGAAAATAATTTCTTTCTCTCCCCGACGCAGCCCTTTTCCACCATCCAACAAAACCTCGCCTACCAAACCGGCAATATCCTTATCGGTCACCCGATCCTTATATTTAAAATCATCGTTTTGATATGTGGTTATTTTCACCAGTGTTTTAAATTTTTGCCTGCTATCCATCATTAATAATTCACGGTAAGCGTCCGGCTGATAAAGTTCTTCAAAAAGCTTAATGAATTTATCAGAAAATATTATTCGTTTTTTTATAGTGACGATTTTCATGATCAGCGAAGCGCGGATCCGCACCTCCGGGGAAAGACTTTGCGTTGCTTCCTTAACAGCCGATTCAGCTGATGGGCCGATATCCTCAAGTTTTTCCTGGGCCTTTTCACGCGTTGTCCAGTCATCACCATCTAATTGCTTAATAAGTTCTCTTATCTCTTCTGACGATTTATCTGTTTTTACGTCTTCCCGCTCTTCAGCCGGAAAGATCAGGCCCGGCAACAATAACCCGACAAACAATAATAAAATTATTCTTTTCATTTTTTTACCCGT
>DAOWBV010000028.1 GCA_030633885.1 Planctomycetota bacterium | reverse complement strand
AGATTTGAATTTGAATATCCTGGTTTCCAATTGTTTTTTTAATTCACTCGGTTTAACGATCCGGATAACATCATTTTTTTCTTTGACGACAATAAAACCGGCGCTTTTCACCACGCTATCCAGCAGGTCCGGCCAGGGCACTTCGGAAACTTTCAGGGTAACGGTCCCCTTTACGTCCGGAGTGAGAATAATGTTGATATTGGCCTGGTTGGCAATATACCGGACGATCTGCTGGAGAGGCGCGTTTTCAAAATCAACTTCCAGCCGAATCGGTTTACTGATCCGGTAAAGATTCTCTTTAACCTTCTTGATGGTGCATTTAGTTTGGATGGCCACTTCAGTCAGCACGTCAGGCCATTCCATATTATTTATCTGCATGGTTACTTTGTCTTTTTCGTCGTCAATGCTCAAATCAGGAATAATATTAATACCGGCATGTTCGGCGATGACCTGGAGAACTTCCCGTAAAGGACGGTCGTTCCATTCGCGGGTCATTGGCGTGATTTCGCCGGTGGCTGGCTTAACCGCCACAGGTTCTTTCGCCTTATCCGGCGCGTCTTCTTGGGCGTTTAACCAGTGCTGGGATAAACAGGGCAGCAGAGTAATTAATAACAGGATCCAGATCTTTTTGCGAATCATTTTTTTCTCCTTTAATGAGTCCCACACCTTTAATATATTCATCCTGAATCCGATAAAGGTGCGGGGCGAATTAAACCATGTACTTATTTCAAATTAACTTTTATTTCTTCGCCTTTATATTCAAAAGTAACAAAATTATGTGTAATGTCAATGATTCTTAAATCAGAATTTATCCGGCTGGTTTTCTTGCCGGCACCATAAAACCTACCGTTCATGAAAAGACTGTGCCTGGAAGTATAAGTCCGGTAGATCACCGGGATGTTTATTTCGCCTCCAAAAAAGTGTAATTTAATCGGTTCCAGCGAAATATCATTAGCTGGGTAGAAAGTAATTCTTCCTCCACGAAGTGGAACATTCTTTAATCCTTCTACTCTGATTTCTCCACGTTTTTTAAGGGAATTAACGTTGTCTAGTAACACTTCGATCTTTGGCCGGTATTCGTCGCTGGACTGGACTTCCGGTGATAAAAGGATGGCTTCGATCCGATCGCCATTCGTCTTGACGCCTTTCAAGTTATAGTTATTAAAATCTTTTACGGCCTGATCGTGAGAATATTTGGCCTGGGTATAAAGTTGTCCCAGTCCCTCAAAAAGACTTTCGGCTTCCGCTTTGATGTTGGCCATGACGACCTTGAGTTCTTCGAATTCAGTCTTGTTGATCTCTTCGTAGATACCAAGTATTTTAATGTATTTTTCCGACAGGGCCCGGTTTTTGGCTTTTTCCGGAAAGGTGGCTTTGATCTTTTTCATCTGTCTGAGATGTTTACGGGCTTCCCTGACTTTTTTCTTGGCTTTCTCCAACCCTTTTTTCTCACCATTGTCATTAGAAAGAGGAATTGGTCCGAAAATCTTTCTCGGCAGAAAAATATCGCGCCGGCCGTTACGTTCAAAGGCCTTTTTACGCGGGGCGCTGACTTCTCCTTCCGGGATACGACGGGTAATAAGATTTAAGTCAGGATTGATCGATTTAAAAAGTGATCCGTTAGTATCAACAAAAAACTTCAACCGGCGGATACTGGAAGTCGGGTCCGGATTGAACAGATCGCAGTAGTGGCCCTCAACTTTTTGACCGACGATCTCTTCGATGATTTTTTTACCGACAGTGATTCGGACTTCGTTAGGTTCGTCATCTTCCAGCAGAACCAGCAGGGTATAACGCTGGCCGGCATTCAGACCTTTATGGTTCAAAACCTTACCCAGGGTGCTTCTCAGGTAAAATTCTTTTTCGAATTCAGCTTCCTTTTTTATTTTCTGGTCATCGGAAGTTTTGGTCAAAACCAGATGCTCATTCCGGCGCTTGATCTCGATGGTGATCCGGGTATTATTAACCGTAAAGGATTTTCTGGTGGATTTAATGATCGTAAAATCATCGGCTTTAACGTATGATTCTTCACTGATACGCCGGAAATCATGAGGCGGGCGAATGAAACTGGTTTCGCTGGTGAATTTATAAGCATCGATATTCTGGTACTTAACTTTTTCGATCTGGGTGTAAACTGAGCCGATCTTTTTATTGGTTGAATCAATAATAACGTAAGCAGCCGTTTTTTCAGCGACTTTAGTCTGAACCGTACCTGATTGGCTCTCGCCGAAGGCGAGGCTCGCCCCTTCGGGCGGCAAGGCAAAACCGGCCACCTGGCTGATCAAAAGGATTAAGATAAAACTGATTATTTTTTTTCTCATTGTGGTGTCGGAGCTGTTTCTTCGTAAGTATAAGTCGTGATCAATAATCGCATTTTATGTTTGATTTCCCCGCTGCTTAAAGAAGGGCTGATCTTAAAATCGATGACTTTAATGAAGCGTTTGTAAGTTTCCAGGCTATAAATAAAATTAATCAGATCGTAAAAAGAACCTTCCAGTTCCATCTGATAAGATGTCGGGGTGGCACTGGCGGTTTTTGAACCGGAGGCCTGTTTGGACGGAATAACGCTGAACAAATTGACCTGAGCTTCCAGGCTGAAATTCACCAGGGTATCGACGAAATCTTCATAGGAGACTTCTTCTTCGGACGGCAATTGTTTAATATCTTCGGCGATTTCTACCCGTAGTTCATCAATTCTTTCTTTCAGGTCGGCCATTGACTGTTGTCGTTGTTTCAATTGGGTGATCTCAGCGCCGATCGTCTTTATGTCCGCCTGGGTTTTTTTCAGGGGTTTACGGAAAAACAGGTAGCCGGCGATTACCAGAATTATCGCGATCAGGGCGGAGCCGCCGACCGTAATGATTAAAAGTTGTTTTTCGGATAATTTTAGTAACATGATAGATTACTTTTTCTCTTTTTCTTTATCTTTTTCCCTGTTTCGCCATCTTCTTAAATCGATATTAAATTGAACAACTTCGCCGCCTCCCCGTTTGACCATCTTATAGCCGAATGGTTCGTTGATTACGTCAAAGATGTCAGCCACGCCTGGTTTCCCCGGACTGCCCTGATGAGTTTTCAGGCGGGTTCGGAAATCACTGACTTTATCCACTGTTTGACCGGCACTGAAAGCCTTAAAAGTGATCGAGGCTTCCAGCGGCTGGCTCTTTTCCCGGCGGAGACCTTTTAGTTCACCTTTGGCTTCAAATGAAGTCAGCCAGATAGTATTATATTCACAAATAACTTCCCAGAGGCAATCAACTGCTTGCCACCATAAAAAGGTGCGCGTTTTAAGCACACTATCAATTGATTTTTTGCGTGCTTTCATACCAGCTTCTTCGGCCTGCAATTTCTGGTAGGGTGCCACGGCGGCTTTTAACTGATCGCGTTCTTGTGTTTTTTCGGTCCGCTGTTTTTCTGCCTGTTTTAACTGGGAACAACCGTGAATATTCCAGACCCCCAGAAGCAGACAGGCGATCACGCCCGCGATCAGGATCAGGAAACGAGGTAACGGCGTTTTTTCTTTTCTTCTTCGTTCAATCGGTAAAAGATTAATTTGGATCATAAATTATTCCGGCCGTGTCCGGGAAGCCAGACCGATGGCGATGGCTAACTGCGCGGACTGTTTTTCTAATTCTTCTTTATTGACATTGGTCTCATCAATATCCAGAAACTCCAGCGGATTCCAACGGATGGGTTTTTTATCAAAAGTTTTTTCGAAGACTTCGTCTAATCCGATAAGCAGGGCGCCGCCGCCGGAAAGATAGAGGTAATCGACCGGTTGGTCAAACTGGTTTTCGAAATAATCGAGGGAAAGATGGATCTCGTGACAGAGGTCGTCCAGGATGGAACTGACCGCTTCCCGCACGTCATTTTCCTGCTCACCCGGATTCAGTTTTATTTTTTCGGCTTCGCTCGGTTCACAGCCCAGTTTTTTACTGATCGCGTCGGTAAAATCATTACCGGCAATATAAACTTCGCGGGTAAAAAATGAGTTTTCCCCCTGGACGATGTTAATATTGGTTTTGCTGGCGCCAATATCGATCAGGGCCAGGGTTTTTTCCGCCGGCTGCGGTTTGTCGTTTAACTTTTCGTGCAATTCCAGGGCGTTGCCCAGAGCGAAGGAATCAACGTCAATGATTGTTGACCACAGGCCACTGTTTTCCAGGATATCAATGTGTTCATTAATGGTGTTTCGCTTGACGGCTACCAACAGGACCCGCATTTCTTTTGATTTTTCCTCTTCTTCTTTTTGGTCGTAATCTAACCGCTGGCAATCAATGACCACTTCTTCGACTTCAAATGGGATATATTTACTGGCTTCATATTTAATGGCGTTTTTTAATTCCTCATCCGGCATTTCAGGCATGTTAATGTAACGGACAATAACCGATCGGCCGGAAACAGCGGTGACCACCTTTTTGGTTTTAAAGGTCTGGTCCGTGAACATATTTTTTAATGTTTCCTGGAGTTCGTCCGGGCTGGTCAGTTCCCGGCAGGTATACCCGGTGATGGTAAAACCGTTGGCCGTTGGGTCCAATTCAACGGCTTTGATATACTTGGAACCGATATCCAATCCGATAATTGATTTTAATTTAGCCATGCAACTAACCTCTCGTTATCAAATCAGTTATTACAGGCAACCGCAAGAACGTTTTGACGTCCGGTGAGACGACTTCGAGGTTCCGCGACGCGTGTAATAATCATTAGCCTTGTTGTAAGAGTCAATGTCACCGATATCGAACCAGGCACCTTTTAACGTACAGCCATACACATTGACTTTTTTATAAAGCCACTGGATATAATAACCCGGGGCGTCGGGGTTAAATCCGGCTTGCAGGTATTCTTTGATCAGTCCGAGTTCTTTTTTCCTGAAAATATAAAGACAGATCGCGATCAGCGTACTTTTTGGCACCGGCGGTTTTTCTTCGAAATCGACCAACCGGTTACTTTTATCCAGGGTGACCACGCTATACTGACTGATTAATTTCTTGTCCGCGTCTTTTAGGTTTTTTAAGGCGATGGTCGTGCCGTGGGCCTTAGAAAACTTAAGGAGTTCGCGCAGGTCAAATCCGAAAACATTATCGCCCGCCACGACTAACAGATCATCTTTTATTTTAAATTTGTCAACGACCAGGTTGATATCGCCGATCGCGCCCAGCCGATCATCATTCGTTAAAGTGCCGTCATTGCAAATAGTGATTTTTTTGGCGGTCGGGTAATTACTCAACCAACGTTGATAATTTTCGTAAAACCGTTGATTGACAACAATAAAGATCTCATCGATCTCTTTTAAGGCCAGAATCTGTTCCAGGGTCCATTCAAGAACCAGTTTATCTCCGATCGGCAGTAATGGTTTCGGTGTGTTTTTCGTGAGCGGATACAACCGGACACCGTAACCAGCCCCCAGAATTAACGCTTTCATCAGGGAGTCCTCCTGTTAAGGGATATTACTGAAAAACGGAACTCTAAATATAGCATTCATTTCTGGCGGGGTCAAGAAAAAACCAAGATTTTATAATAAAAAAACCCACCATTTCCTTTCGTTTGACCAACCTGGTTCCCGAAAGAAAAAAGCGGGTTTTTTCCCGTCAATAAATATTTATTGACCCTTTCGGCAACCAGGCTACCCTGCCCTGAAAACCATGTTCGCCGGGCGAACGCTGGTTCAGGGGTTAGGCCCTCAGCTTTGCGTCCCCACCTTTCGATGGGTTTGCCTTTATCGTGGATGTAATGGCTATCTATAAGTATAACCGATTATCGGGAACTGTCAAGGTGGTTTTTTTATTTTGAAGAAAAAATGATTTGGCCGCTGTACTTTTTGTAGCGCCTGACTGATAATGAATATGATACCCGCACTATGCTTTTTTGTCCTGCAGTTTCATGAATGGAAAGAATTTCATGGCCAGAGTGAACAGCAGCGCGCCGAAACTCCAGATGCCCCCAATGATCATTATTTCATTAAGCGTGGGAGTGTAAGAAACATCGGGATATTGCATCGGGTTATAATAAAGGCTTGAGATGACGATAGACCATCTTTTGGCCAATACCCCGGCCAGGATCAGAACGGCCGACAAGCCCACGATCCAGGCCGGCCGGAGATTATTTTTTCTGATAATGACCAGCAGGATTAAGGGTATGATCAATCCGGCAATGACTTCAAACCAGAATGGCGCGGCCAAATGTCCGATAACGGTGGCAACGGTTTCATGATGAATCGCTTCTGTTTTTACGTATAAACCGGTTAATTTCTCTGAAACTATGAAAAAAAGATCGATCGGGATCAAACAGGCCATGATCAACCCTAATTTGGAAATGACCTCATTTTTAATATTCGCTTTGGTCACCGCCTTGAAAATTATTATAATAACCGTGATCAGAGCGGTTCCGGAGATCATGGCCGAAACGATAAATATCGGCGCTATGATCGATTGGCTCCATCCGGGCACGGCCCCGACCAGGCCGAAAACCCAGGCCGTGATCGAGTGGAGGAGAAACGCGGCCGGCAACGCCAGGAATGCGATAAACGTGAATATCCTTTTTTCTTTGCGTAAAGTTTTTTCATCTGTTTTGGATCGTCCAAGGCTTAACAAGGTATAGAGCAATTTTCTGCCGGGGAATTTATCTTTCAACGCGACGAAATCAACCCGGGTATCAAAGTAGATATATAAACAACAGATCAGGGTATAGACGTTGATGATTAGCACGTCATAAGCTATTGGCGATTTAAAATTGCTGAGAATGAATAAAAAGTTTTTCGGGTTTCCCAGATCGACAAAAATTGACATCGACGCCATGAGGATGCAGATCAAGGCGACGACTTCGGCGATCCTCGCGATCGGCTGGAATTGTTCCTGCTTTAACACATAAACCAGCGAAGCGACCATCACGCCCCCGGCTGATAGGCCGACAAAAAACGCGAAATTCTGGATGTATAGGCCCCAGACGATCTTATCGTTCAATCCGGTGGTGGCCAGTCCGTGGACGAATTGATTAATATAAGCGTAGATGCCTCCGCAGATAAACGCAAGCAGGATAGCCACCCAGAAAATATATCCCGGAGATAAATTTTCCATATATTTTACGGAAGGTCTGGTCTCGAAATTTTTTTCCATGATCAGTTTCCTTAATGCATTAATAATTAATTAATATAAAATACGTTAGGTTTTGTCCCTTTACTTTTGAGGAGTACTTTGTACTGATTTTTTGATAAAAGTCGGGAGACGAAAGAATCCGGGTCATCCAGGTCACCGAATATTCTCGATTTTCCGACACATTTTTCAACGCACGCGGGAAGTACGGCATCCTTCGCGTTATATTCAACTCTATGTTTACGCCCTTCTTTTTTCGCGTCGAATATTTCTTTTCCTGTTTTATGGAAACAAAAAGTGCATTTTTCGGTAGTTCCCTTGGGCCGTTTGGGAGAAGCCGGATTTTCGTTTAAAACTTTACCCGGTTTTTTCCAGTTAAATACTCTTACTTTGTAAGGACAGGCGCTCATGCAGTATCGACAGCCCGTGCATCTTTTTTGGTCGATTTGCACGGTACCGGTAAGTTTATCTTTTTGACTCGCCTTGGTCGGGCAGATGTCAACGCAAGGCGGTTTGGAGCAGTGATTGCACGGCCGGGGAACGAATTCCCGGTGATAATTCGGGAATTGGCCGCTGACCATGTCAAATACTTCCGTCCAGTTATTATTTGTTTCAATTGAGTTTTCAATGTTGCAGGCGACCACGCAGGATTTGCAGCCGAGGCACTTGCTTTGATCGATCACCATTACTAAACGCATATAAACCCCTTATACTTTTTTGATGTTAACGGCGCAGACTTTATATTCAGGTTGTTTTGACTTCGCGTCAACGCTCGCGTTAGTCACTATGTTGATCAGTTTCGAGCTGTCAAAAAAAGGAACGAAGACCACCCCTTCCCTGACGATCGAGGCTCGGCCGGGAATATTGGTCAAATCGCGTTGTTTGGTATTTATTACCCGGGCCTTGATCTCCAGACTGCCTCTTTTTGAAGTTATCAGGACCGGGTCGCCGTCCTTGATATCGCCGTATTTTTTCGCGTCCAGTTCGTTGATCTCGATAAAACATTCCGGGACCATTTTTTTCAGCGAGGGTACCCGCATGGTCATAGTGCCAGTATGCCAGTGCTGGACCACCCGGCCGGTCGTCAGGCTGAGAGGAAAAAGATTATCGACTTCCTCGGCGGGCGGGGTGCCCGGTCTCAGGAATACCTTGGCTTTTCCCCACTTTTTTTTCGGCCCCTTTTTGTGCTGGCCGTAAAAATAGATGTTATCTGCCGGGATGAGTTTTTGGTCGATCTCGCCTTTTTTGAGCAGTCTTTGGAGGTGCCGGTCGTATTGCGTATTACATCTGATTTTCGTATCGCCGTCTTTGATCCCCTCGTTCTCTCTGGGGATCGGCCACTGGGCGCCGCCATATTTCAACATGTGTTCGTAACTGGCTCCGGAAAGATCGACATCCCGGCCGTAAGAACACGCCCGGTACTCATCCCAGATATCCTCGGTCGTTTTATATTTCTCGAAATATTTACCGTGGCCCATTTTTTCCGCCACCATCTTAAAAAGTTCCCAGTCCGCTTTCAGATTGGCTCTGTTCTTCAGGGCCTTGGTGGTGTAACAGGAACGTCGTTCGCTGCATCCGAAAACGCCGCCTTTTTCAGCCCAGAAAGAACAGGGAATGAACAGGTCGGCTAATTCCGGCGTCCGGTTATGGAAACCGTCATTATTCTTCGGACCGAAGATGTCCTGGACGATGATAAAGACGTTTCGGCTCTTCATTTTCTTGATATATTTATCCAGGTTCGGCATCGTCTGGGCCGGGTTACTGCAGGCGATGTAGAGTACTTTCACTTTTGAGCCCAGACTGTCGAATAACTTGACCGTATGCAGGCCGACTTTCGGGCTGATGGAACCGGCCGGAACTTCCCAGACCTTTTCGATTTCTTGACGGTGTTTTTTATTTTTTACCGATCGATGCGCCGGCAGCAGATGGGCCAGCGAACCGGATTCCCTGACGCCGCCGCAGGCGTTCGATTGCCCGGTTAAAGACATGGCCGCGTTTCCCGGAGTACCGATTTTGCCGGTGAGCAGATGCAGGTTGTACATCATATTGTTGCACCAGGTGCCGGAAGTCCTTTGGTTGGGCCCCATGGTCCAGAGCGTGACGGTCCGTTTCGATTTGGCGAATATCCGGGTCGTTTTATAGATCGTTTTCGCTTTCACACCGGTGATCTTTTCGACATTTTCAGGCTTATAAGCGCTGATGAACTCTTTGAACATCTCAAAGTCGGCCGGATAGCCTTTCTTATTATCGAATAATTTTTTATATTCCGCTGGCCGATGGAACCTTGTTCCCTTAAGAAAATTTCGCATCGCCTGGTGTTGCTTGTCGGTAAACGCGTAACCGCCGGCTCCGCCGATCGCGAACTGCACGTGGTCATCGATGAATTTCTGGTCATACAGGCCCTCATTCAATATTACGTAAGTCATCGCGTTCATCAAATACAGGTCTGAGCCGGGCAGGAAAGGCAGCCAGATATCGGCGTGGGCGGCGGTGGGTGTGTATCTCGGGTCGGCCGATATGATCGTCACGTTTTTATTTTTGCTCCGGTTCCACATGATCCGGCCGAAGAGCGGCGGATGCATTTCCGCCGCGTTGCTGCCGATCAGGAATATGCAATCGGCGGTATCTATGTCGGCATAATTACCGATCGGTTCATCGATTCCGAAGGTGGTCAAAAAACCGGTCACGGCCGAGGCCATGCAGAGCCGGGCGTTGGATTCAACGTTATTTGTCCCGATCACCCCTTTGAACAATTTGTTGCCCAGATAGATCTCCTCGGTGAACAATTGGGCGCCCAGATAGAGGGCGACCGAATCTTTGTCTTTGGCGATCGCTGTGTTTAATTTTTCAGCGGCGATATTAGTCGCTTCGTCTAAAGAGATCTTTTTAAATGTGCCGTCAGGTTGTCTTAACAGGCAATCTTCGGCTCTTTCTTCGGTTTCCACCACATGGCAGAGCGTCAGGCCTTTCGGGCATAAGGTTCCGAAGTTTACCGGGTAATCTTCCCATCCTTTGATGGCCACGAATTCACCGTTAGCCCCTATCCCCATTTTAAGGCCGCAGCCTGTTCCGCAGTATCGGCAGATGCCCTTTTTCCACTCTTTGATCTCCAGGCCTTTTTTAAAGTAATAAACCTGGCCGGGTTGAAGCAGGTTGTATCCCGCTTGCCCCAGAAGTGTTGTTCCTACTGCGGCCCCGGTTATCCCTAAAAATTCTCTTCTGGAAATACTCATCTGATGGTCCTTTAAAAATCCATTTTGTGATTATATATTTATTTTCTTTTTTCTTCCCGGGCCAGATTTTTCAGTGTTAATTTGGCCAGGTCGTTCGTGATTTTGTCCTGCAGGGCGCATAATTTTTTTTTGATCGAACAGATAGCTGACCGGTTACACTTCTTTTTTTTGTCCAAACATTGGTTGAATAATAATGGCCCCTGGATCATTTCAATGACTCGCTTCGCGGTGATCTTGGCGGGTGACTTGGCAAAAGAAAATCCGCCCGCGGCGCCCCGGTGTGAATCGAGGATACCAAGTTTGACTAATTTTTGGAAGATTTTATGAAGAAAAACCGTCGGGACATCGGTTTTCCGGGCCACGGCGTGGAGTCTGAATATTTTGCCCTGGGGGTAATGGGCCATATAGGTCAAACTCCTTAAAGCGTAATCTGAACTGCGTTTGATAAATTCCATCGAATATCTTTAGTTTTTCCAGGCTTTTGGTTTATTGTCAGAAAATCAGTGGTTATCCTCAAAATATCATTAATGCCGAACGGGCCGATAAACAGGACTATTATAGTCCTGTTTATTGGAATTGTCAAGAAAAAAGAAAAAAATTATTAAATTTTCTTTGAACACGATTGATGGTTTTTACCCTTTTTGCTTTGACATTATAGATGTATGTAAGTATAATAAGGACGCTATGGCAAAACCGACGCCCATACCTTTAGCCATGATCATTTGCGATACGGTCATCGAAGACCGCCGGACCGGCAAAAAGAGCCTGATCGGCATCTTTAATAACATTATGGCCGTGAAAATGCCGGTTCGTCATCCGTCCCTGAATGTTTTTTGTATCCTGACCGAAGGGATCGGTCAATATGAAGGCAGTCTGCGTTGCACCCGGCTGGATAATAATGAAGTGGTCATTGATATTAAAGGGCCGATCTCCTTCCCGAACCGGTTGGTGACCGCTGAATTCAATTTTGACCTTAAAAACGTGGTTTTTCCCGCCATCGGCGAATATATTTTTGAATTATTATGCGATGGTAACCTGGTCATCAGCCGGAAATTCACTATCTCGGAATTAAAAAAAGAACCGGATAAACCCGCCTGAAAAATGCTGCACAGGTTATCTGGACTCTTAACTCAGCAATCAATGTCTGACCCTGATTCTGCTCTCTTCGCTAAAGCTTCAGACGGGTAAATAAGCAGACGTTTCACTATAAGTTATTACTCCGTCTGGAGTCATAACTTGTCCGGTGATTTTACTTGACACTTCCTCTTAACTTTGTTATAAATTCCCTTTTCCTTGAGAGAAAGGCGGATAAAATGTCTGCTATGGCCGCGGTGATCTTAGCTGCCGGAAAAGGGACCCGGATGTATTCCGAACGCCCTAAAGTCCTGCACGAAGTCTGCGGAAAACCCATGTTGGGGTACGTTCTTCAGGCCGCGCGGGGGGCCGGTGTTGACCGGGTTTACGCGGTGGTTGGTTGCGAAGGCGATCAGGTCAAAGCCGTCTTTAAGAACGAATCAGTTTCCTGGGTTGAGCAGAAGGAACAACGAGGGACCGGGCACGCCTTGTCCATGACCGCGTCCGAACTGGCCGGTTTTGACGGTGCCTTGCTGGTCCTTTGCGGTGATATCCCGCTGATCACGACAGAAATTTTAAAGAAATTAATTGAGACCCATCAGGCGGCGCCGGAAACTGCCGCGACGGTTATGACCTGTGTTTTGGATGACCCGGCCCGTTACGGCCGCATTGTCCGGGATTCCAACGGACAGGTTCAGGGGATCATCGAAACGGTTGAGGCGAGTGAAGCTCAGCGGAAGATTAAAG
This sequence comes from Planctomycetota bacterium, assembly GCA_030633885.1. Lineage (GTDB taxonomy): Bacteria > Planctomycetota > MHYJ01 > JACQXL01 > CAKKQI01 > DAOWBV01. The sequence goes on along the minus strand of DAOWBV010000028.1, from coordinate 4,210 downwards.
AAATTAATGTCGGCATCTATGTTTTTGATTCGAAATTGATCTATCCGTTATTGAAAGAATTAAAACCGCATCAGAAAAACGGTGAATATTATCTGACCGATGTGATCGGTTTATTGATCAACCGGGGCAAAAAAGTGATCGCTTATCAAGCGGATGATCCGGGTATTTGCCTTGGAGTTAACTCCCAGTCGGAATTAGTCAATGCCACCCGGGTGATGCGGCAAAAAGTCATCGAACGTTTAAACTCACAGGGAGTTACCGTTATTGACCCGGATAATACTTATATTGAACCGACGGTCACGATTGGTCGGGATACGGTCATTTATCCTTTTACCGTGATCAGGGGCAAGGTGACCATCGGAAAAAATTGTTCGGTCGGTCCATTTACTCATTTACGGACCGGCAGTGTCCTGGCCGATCACGCTAGAGTGGGTAACTTTACCGAACTGAAAAAAACAACTTTAGGCGAACGTTCTAAAGCCAATCATTTAAGTTATCTGGGTGATAGTATCATTGGGAACGATGTTAACGTCGGCGCCGGGACGATCACCGCGAATTATGACGGCAAAAATAAACATCAGACGCGGATCGACAACGGCGCGTCGACCGGTAGTGGGACGGTTCTGGTGGCGCCGGTGAAACTCGGTAAAAATTCCATGACCGGAGCCGGGGCGGTGGTCAGTAAAGGTAAAGACGTTAAAGACGGCGAGACCGTGGTCGGCATCCCGGCCAAAGCAATAAAAAAGAAGAAATCCAAAAAAAGGAGTAAATAAAATGATACGCCGAGACCGCTTACAGGTTTTTAGTGGAAAAACCAGTCGTTCTTTAGCGTTAACAGTCTGCGCGAATCTGGGTATTAATATCGGAGATCTTGACCTGACCCTTTTTCCGGATGGTGAAATCAATGCGAAGATCAATGATGATGTTCGGGGTTCCGATATTTATGTCATCCAATCCACCTGTCCGCCGGTCAATGATACTCTGATGGAATTATTGATCATGATCGATTGTTTTAAGCGGGCTTCGGCGGAACGGGTGACAGCGGTCATTCCTTATTTCGGTTACGCCCGGCAGGACCGGAAAGCCGAAGGCCGGGTGCCGATCACGGCTAAACTGGTGGCGAACATGCTCGTTAAGGCCGGGGTGGACCGGGTCTTGACGATTGATCTGCACGCTTCCCAGATACAGGGTTTTTTTGATATTCCGGTCGATCATCTCTACGCTTCGCCGGTCATGATCGATTATTTCCAGAGGATGAACCTGAAAAATCTAGTGTTGGTCAGTCCGGACGTGGGCGGGATCAAGATGGTCCGGTCTTACGCGAAAAAATTACAGGCTCCATTAGCGATCGTTGACAAAAGACGGACCGGCCCCCGGGATACCGAGGCCGTTCATATTATCGGTGATGTTAAAGGTAAAAATGCTATTATGGTTGATGATATGGTGGCTACCGGTGGGACGATCGCCCAGGCGGCCCGGATATTAAAGGCCAAAGGGGCGAAAGATATTTATCTCTGTGCTACTCATCCGGTCTTGGCCGGAAGCGCGGTGGAAAAATTGTCTAAAGCGCCGATCAAAGAGGCCGTGTTTACCGATACGATTCCTTTTAACCAGCCGGATAAAAAGAAAATTATTAAAATATTATCCGTCGCCGGCTTGATCAGCGAAGCCATTCGACGGATCCATAACAGCGAATCAGTCAGTTCTTTATTTGTTTAAAAAAGGAACCACAGAGATCACAGAGCCATGCTCAGATTGTTTCTCCAGAATTATTTAAGGTCTGGTCAAGAAATTTTCCCCTGAGCCCTCTGTGGTTAATCCGGTTGAAAAAGGAGATGTATCATGAAATGGATAACTTTAAAAGGCGAACCGCGGACCGATTCCGGAACAGTCAAATGTATCCACTTAAGGGATAAGGGTGTTACCCCGGCCGTTCTTTATGGTCATGGTAAACCTAACCAGATGCTGCAGGTTAATGCCAAAGAATTCATGAAGACCTGGCGTCAGGGAAATCGTCTGATCAACCTGGCTTTAAAAGAGGGGCCTGAGAAGGTTCTGATCAAGGAAGTCCAGTACGACCCGGTCAACGAGATATTATTACACGTTGATTTTAACCGTTTGGCTATGGATGAAAAAATATCACTCGAAGTGGCCGTGACCCTGAAAGGCGAACCGAAAGGGGTTAAAGAAGAAGGCGGTGTCTTGGTGCAGAACCTCAAACAGCTCCAGATCAAATGTTTACCCGGCAGCATTCCGGAAAAGATCGAAGTCAACATCAGCGAATTGGCGTTGGGTGGTATGATCCGGGTGAAGGATTTGACTGTCCCGAGCGGTGTGGAGGTCGATGCTGATCCGGAAGGGGTGGTCGCGGCGATCCATATGCCGAAGGAGGAAGACGTTGCGCCGGTCGGAGCGGAACCGGGTGCGGCGGAACCGGAAGTGATCACGGCGAAGAAGGATGAGGAAGGCGCCGATGAAGCGCCAGCTAAAAAAGGCGCCCCTAAGGCCGAAGCGAAAAAACCAGCCGTGGAAGAGAAAAAAGATAAGAAGTAACCGTAAAAATTTTACAGCTGGATTAAACGGACCTGCCTGCCGGCAGGCAGGTTTAACGGAAGAATTTATTTAATTAAATCAGCTTAATCAGTTGAATCCCGTTGTTTATTTTATGAAGATTATTTTTGGGTTAGGCAATCCCGGGAAAAAATATGAACGAACCCGGCATAATCTCGGTTGGCGGATTCTGGACCGGCTGGCCGAGCCGCTGATCGATTCGGGAATCGCGAAATTCAAAAAAAAATTCCAGAGTTCATTCCTGACCGCTACCGATCCGGAAACCGGCACTTCGTTGATGTTGGTTAAACCGTTGACTTACATGAATGATTCCGGTCGGGTGGTGCAAAAAATCCTTCAGTATCGCCAGGAAGAATTAACCAATATCCTGATCGTTTACGATGATTTCCAATTACCTTTCGGCAAGATCCGGATGCGGCCGAAAGGTTCCGACGGTGGGCATAACGGGTTGGCTTCGATCATTGAAACGCTCGGGACCCAGGACTTTTCCCGCTTACGCGTCGGGATCGCTCCTCAACAGGGCCGGATCGCCGACCCGGCGAAATACGTCCTGAATAATTTTAACCGGGCGGAAGAGAAGATATTGGCAAAATCCCTGACCGAGGTTGTCGAGGCCGTTCAGCTCTGGCTCGACGATGGCATTGAAAAATGCATGAATAAGTTTAACTAAAATGTCACCCTGAACGCAGTGAAGGGTCTCTTTTTAGATTCTTCGGCTTCGCCTCAGAATGACAATTCCTGATTACTTTTTTTATAACTCATGAATTACGAAATCGCGTTAACTCTCGGTTTATTCGTTACCCTGTTGGTGATCGTTATTTGTTTTGTCTTGATCCCGCGCTATTGGCCGTTTTAAACAGAAATTCATATGGATACTATTTTAATTCAACATCAACTACTTTACTTCAGTTTGCTGATCCTCTCGGCGCTGTTCATGGGTAAACTGTTTCACCGACTGGGTGTCGGTGAGATCACCGGCCAGATCCTGGGCGGGGTATTGGTCAGTCCTTATTTGCTGACCAAACTCAATATCCTGACGATCGAGCATCAAGCTGCGTTCGGCAGTTTTAAATTCCTCATGTTCGTTATTTTTTCTCTGATTGTTTTCGGGTTGGGGGAAGAAATGTACATTGAGAGGATAAAAAAAGCCGGCAAAAATATTTTGATCATCGCGGTGATCCAGGTGTTTTGTACTTTTGCTTTGATCTCTTTTTTGTTTTACCTGGTCAAGTTTTCCGTGATCAACGCTTTGTTGATTGGAACGATCAGTGTGGCCACCGCGCCGGTGGCGCTTTTTATTCTGATAAATAAAATGGGGATCGAGGGTGATCTGCGTTATAAAACGGCGACCCTCGTGGTGGTCGGCAACGTTATCCAGATCATCATGTTTTCGATTTTTGTCCAGATCGCGATGAGTTTAGATAAAGGATCGTTGTTGCTCCCGACAAAGATTGTTAGTCAGATGGCCACAGAGATTATTCTGGCGATGGGGCTTGGGTTGGTGGTTTTTCTGTGTTTAAAACTTTTTGTCAAGGAGAGCAAAATCGAGACGACCCCGGCGCCGAGTACCGAAAAAACCGGTCTGGGTTTTTTGCGGTTTATTTTTGAAGAGACCCCGACCCCGTCGGTGGAAATATTT
>DAOWBV010000100.1 GCA_030633885.1 Planctomycetota bacterium | reverse complement strand
GCATGACCACCATCCTTTGACGAAAGATCAGATTTCCCCCCGCAGCAGCATCATCTACACGCCCGCTAAAAACCACTCGTTCCGGCTGGCTTCTTCGACCGCCTTCAGGAATCCAACTTTTATTGACAGCTATGTTCTCTGGTCTGACAACTACCCCCTTGGAAAAATCGTACCATCAACCAGGAATACGGCGTTAGAGAATTTACCGGTGATAATTGAATCGCGCGGTAACAAAAAACTCGATCCGGAAAAAATTACTTCTTTCGAGTTAGGTTACCAAAACTACACGTCTCAGGTGATCAGGCCGGAATGCAACTTGTTTTTCAATCAATATAAAGATATTATTGGCGAGGGAGCTTATGACATTATTACCGCCTACCCTACCCCGCCTTTCCCGGCCGGTTTACCTTCAAACGTTTCCATTCAAATGGAAAACGTCAACCACGCCCAGGGAATCGGCGGAGAAATCGGTTGCCGGTTCTTACTCAGGAAAAATCTGGACGGATTATTTAATTACTCCTGTCAACGGATCACTTGGACTAAGGATAACCCCCATACAACCACCGAAGACGAAAAAAATAAAAGAATAAAATCGAACCCGGCCCACAAGGTTAACGCCGGCCTGAAATTAAAGCTTAAAAATAACCTGTCCGCTAATATCCTGGCTCACTGGGTAAGCAAAACCGAGATGGCGGCCAGTAACTTTTCCCCGCCGGAAAAAGTGGCGGCTTACATGATCGTTAACACCCGGCTGGGCTACCAGTTTTTAGATAATAAAGCGGATCTGGCGTTAGCCGTTTTTAATATTTTTAACCGGAAGCATTACGAATATCCGGCCGGGGATGACCTGACTCTTCCTTACGGCGATGAAGTCGGCCGAAGATTAACTTTATATCTTCACTGCAAATTCTAGCTGAGTAAATGCCGGATAAAAAATGAATTATCTAAAGCGTTATTTCCTGGTTCTATTATTACTTTTCGGTTTAACGGCTTTTCTTTGGGCGAAACAGAGGGAAATGACCATTTCGGTAATCCTACCCTACAAATCAGGCCCTTATAATCTGGCGTTAGAAGGGTTCAAGAAATTTTGGGCCGAGCAAGAAGTTAACATTCGACTTTTAGAACACAACCTGGCAAAAGAGCCGATGCCTGAATTAGTCTTCAAGGAAATAGAGGACAAGAAGACTGATATTGTTCTGACCATCGGCTCAAAGGCGACTCATTTCGCCAACAAAGACATAAAGAATATTCCCGTTGTTTTCAGCATGATCCTGACGCCGGTGACCGGCACCAATATTACCGGTGTTTCCCTGAATATTCCTTCGTCGATCAAGATCAACTACCTGAAAAAAATCCTGCCGAACGCGAAAAGAATCGGCGTGCTGTACTCATCAAAAACAGAAGAAAAAATCAAGGAGCTGTCTTTTGCCTGCGCCAAGATGAAACTCCAGCTCATCGCCGAGAAGGTTGAATCGGCAAAAGATTTCCCCACCCACCTCAAAAAAATCAGTCCTCAGATAGACTGTTTCTGGATGATCCCCGATTCCGAAATTTTTTCGCCGCAAGCCGTCAAGCACCTTTTAATTGAAAGTATCCGAAACAAGTTTCCGGTCATGGGATTATCATATTCTTACGTTAAAGCCGGGGCCCTTTTTTCCCTTGACGGTGATTATGAAGACCTGGGTGAACAAGCCGGCATGCTTATTTTACGGATTTTAAGCGGGGAAAAAGTATCGCGCCTGCCCCCCGAACCACCCCGCAAAATAAATTTATTCCTCAATCAAATCGTGGCTGAGAAAATCGGCATTGAAATCCCGGCAAAAGTCATTCAAGAAGCAACCAGTGTCATAAAAAAATGAAACTAAACATTACCACTAAAATCGTTTTTATTATCTTTATCGTCATATTCAGCTTTTCCGGTTTCCTGGGCTGGTATTTTATCAGACACGAACGGAACGCCCTCAGGGTTGAATTAGACGAAAGAATAATCTCCCTGACGAACGGGTTGGCTTACAACAGCGAATATTATGTTTTAACCGAAAACAAAGAAGAACTGGCCAGGTTAGCCAACAAGCTGACCGAAGAAAAAGATATCGTTTATGTTAGCATTAGAAATCAGGAAGGATCGCTCTTAGCTGAAGCGCTAAAAGGAAAGGCCGGAAAAGAGCCAGACGAAAAATTCACCAGAAAAGTTCTTAATTACCAACCGGAATATAAAGGAGATGAAGAGTTAATTTTAGCCAGCCCTCAACAATTACGGAAAAAAGTGATCGGCCATGTCTCGATCGGATTTTCTTTAGCTTCCTTCAAAAAGAAAACGCTGGAAGTAAAAAAGACTATTTTATGGCTGCTTGTCCTGACCATCATTTTGCCGACTATTATTATCGTTTCACTAATGAACCGATGGATCATCGCGCCCATCAAGAAATTAGTTCTGGCGACCAAAAAAGTCGCCCAGGGAGACCTTGATGTTACAGTCAGCTTAAGAACAAAAGACGAAATGGGCATTTTGGCTGATTCTTTCAATGAAATGGTCCACCAACTCCAAAAATCTTATCAGGCATTGCAGGAAACACGCAACAATTTAGAGACGAGGGCAACGGAACTGAGCAAGGCCTACGAAAAACTCAAGGAAACCCAAACACAACTTATCCAGGCGGATAAAATGTCGGCCATCGGGACTCTGGCCGGCGGTATCGCGCATGATTTCAACAACCTCTTATTCGTTATTCTCGGAAATGCCTCACTGTTAAAATCCGATCTGCCGGCTTCCGAAAAGTCACAGCATAATCTGCTTGATAATATTGCCATCTCGGCTACTTACGGGTCAGAACTGACCAAAAACCTGCTTGCTTTCGCCCGACGCGAAAAATACACACTGGATATAATGGATGTTAATCAGGTTATCAAAGAAATAGTTAACCTCTTGAGCCATACGGTGGAAAAGATGATCAGTATCGAAACACACTTGGCCCCTGCTCTGGCCACAGTTAAAGCCAACGCCGCGCAAATCCATCAGGCGATCCTGAATATTTGTATTAACGCCAAAGAAGCCATGGCCCGAAAAGGAAAATTAACTATTGAAACCAAAAATATCACGCTTGACGAGAGCTATAAAAATACGCATATTGACGCCCGGCCGGGTGAATTCGTGATGATCTTAATCTCGGATACGGGTATCGGAATGGATGAAAAAACCCTCCATCATCTTTTCGAACCGTTTTTTACGACTAAAGAAACCGGGAAAGGAACCGGTTTGGGCCTTTCGGTCAGTTATGGTATCGTTAAATCTTTCAAGGGATTTATCAATGTTTACAGCGAAAAAAATAAAGGCACGTGCTTCAAAATATACATCCCGGCTTCAAAAGAAAAACTTAAACCCAAGCCAGCGGTCAAAAAGCAGGACTTATCATTGGAAGGCACGGAAACAATTATGTTGGTTGATGACAACCTAAATATCCTGAGTATGGGTAAAACTTTTCTTGAGAGGTATGGTTACCGGGTAATCCTGGCGGCAAATGGAGAAAAAGCCGCTGAAATATATCAACAGAAAAAAGATGCTATTGATCTGGTCATTCTTGATTTTATTATGCCCGGTTGGAGCGGTCAGGAAACTCTCGAGGAATTAAAAAAGATTGATCCGGAAATCAAGGTGTTGATCGCCAGCGGCTACAGTCTTGACTCGCAAGAAAAAGACTTGCTCCAAAAAGGCGCAAAAGGATTCCTCTTGAAACCTTTTTCGATGCAGGTTTTACTGGAAACGGTTAAGAAAATTTTGACGAAGACCTAAACAGACCTTCGCAATCAGATCTTCAAAACAGAATTCAGCTGAATTTTAATTCTTCTGTTATATGATGCGATTGTATGTCAGTTGATGTTCATACATCAATTTAAAAATCCGGTATTTCTGCTGTTGTCTTTTGTTGTTTACATTGCGGTAAATCCAAATGACATTCGCTGAACCAGTGACAGGTTCTTTTGCACACAGCCACCAGCATCAACATGACCGGTACTTCGATCAACACACCAACCACCGTGGCCAGGGCCGCGCCGGAAGATAATCCAAAAAGCATGGTCGCCGTGGCAATAGCTACCTCAAAATGGTTCGACGCCCCGATCATGGCGGCCGGGGCCGCGTCATGATAAGATAATTTCAACCACCGGGCCAGAACAAAATATCCTAACACAAAAATAAAGACCGTCTGGATAAAAAGCGGGATGGCGATCCAAAAGATGGTCAGCGGATTGGCAATAATAATTTCTCCTTTGAACGAAAACAGTAATACTAAGGTCGCTAACAAAGCCGTGATACTGACCGGGGTCAACCAGTGAAGAAATTTTGTTTTGAACCATTCAATTCCCTTTGACCGGATAAGCCATTTCCGGGAAAAGTAACCGGCGACTAACGGCAAGGCGACATAAATGGCAACCGAAAGCAATATTGTCTGCCAGGGTATGGGCATGGCATTAACGCCTAACAAAAATCCGCCTAATGGCGCGTAAAGAACCAGCATGATCAATGAATTGATGGCCACCATGACCAGGGTCAGTCCGTCATTCCCTTTGGCCAGGTAACCCCACATCAGGACCATGGCCGTACAGGGCGCGATCCCCAGCAGAATGGCCCCGGCGATATAACTCCGCCACAGTTCAACTTCCTGACCGGTCGAAATGATCTCGGTCCCCGGTAAAAATCCTTTGAAGAGGTAACCCAGAAAAAAATAGGCGATCAGGAACATGCTAAACGGTTTGATTACCCAGTTAATGACCAGGGTCAGGCCCACCGGTTTTGGGGTTTTCGCGGCCTTAAGCACTTCACCGAAATCTATTTTAACCATGATCGGATACATCATGAAAAAAAGGCAGATAGCGATCGGGATAGAGACGTTATAAACCGAAAACGCATCCAATTGTACGGCAATCCCCGGGGCGAGTTTACCTAACGCGATACCGATTCCGATACAAATCAAGACCCAAAGCGTCAGGTATTTTTCGAAGATTGATAATTTTTTTTCAGCCATTGATCATCACCGCTTAACTTCCAGTCACGATAGACTTCGATAATACCGCCCATCTGACCGGCGACCGGGCGACCTATTAGCCAACAACAGCTAATTCGGTGAGTAAATCAGCGGACCGGCAGGTTTTTAATCTTTTTTGATGTCGGCTTCCGGGATATCTTCAACTTCTTCAATGAGAAACTCTTCTTCATCATCTTTCATTGTTTTATTTCCGTTTACCCAGCAAGTACGACGAAATGATCACCTTCTGGATATTGGACGTCCCTTCGACGATCTGAAAAGATTTAGCGTCCCGGAGACGACGTTCGACCGGATATTCGCTGGAAAAACCGTAAGAACCAAAGATTTTGACCGCTTCATTGGTGACTTTAACGGCTGTTTCGGCGGCAAAATATTTCGCGGTTGAAACTTCCAGTGAACACCGGACACCTTTATCTTTCAAGGCGGCTGCTTTATAGACTAAAAGACGGGCCGCCTGGATATCGATATACATTTGGGCCAGTTCGTCCTGGATCATCTCGAATTCAGCGATCTTTTTCCCGAACTGTTCCCGTTCCTGGGCGTATTTGATCGACGCGTCGAGTGCGCCCTGGGCGACCCCGACCGCCCGAATAGCGCAACTTAACCGGGTATTATCTAACATAGTCATACAGATCTTGAATCCATCGCCCTCTTTCCCTAACAGATTCTCCTTGGGGATCTCGGTATCTTCAAAGATCATTTCACCGGTCGGCGCGCAGTGGAGACCCAACTTGGTCTCGATCGGCGTAGTGGACACGCCCTTAGTCTTTTTAGGTTCGACGATAAAAGCGGACATGCCTTTATGTTTCAGGGACGCGTTAGTATGCGCGAAGACGATCGCCACGTCCGCGATCTGGGCGTTGGAGATCCAGGTCTTGGTCCCGTTAAGCACGTAATGATCGCCCTTCTTCTCGGCCCGTGATTTCATGGAGACCACGTCGGAACCGGAATTGGGTTCGGTGATGGCAAAACAACCGGCAGATTCGCCGCTGACCAGTTTAGGAATATATTTTTTCTTGTGGTCGTCACTCCCCCATTTCAGCAGGACCAGGCCGGGCCCGATGGTCTGCATATTAAAAGGCAGTCCGTAAGAGGCGCTGACCCGGGCTATCTCTTCGTTCATTATCAGGGTAGCCAGCATCCCCATATTGGTACCGCCGTATTCTTCCGGAATGACCCCGCCGAAAAATCCGAGTTCACCCATCTTGCGCATGATCTCCGGCCGGAATTTATGCTCGGCTTCGTCCTTTTCAACAATCGGCGCGATCTCTTTTTCGGCAAAGTCGCGGGCAAGTTTTTTCAGTTCCTGCTGCTCTTCGTTCAGTTCAAATTCCATAAAACCCCCATTCAATATTACAGGGACTTTTCCGCCAGAGGACGGATCAGTCCTTTGGCTGATAAGAGACTGATATGAGACTCTATCTTGAATCTCTTACAAGTCTCGTCCAAGTCCCTGTTAAATTCTTCAAAAAAGTATCATAAGCGAAGAACACAGAATTGTCAATAATTTTAGGGGGCTGCCTATTTCTGTTGACGACGCCGGAAGTAATCCTTGGTCAGCTTAACGAGAAGCGGACTCATGAGAAGGAGACCGAGCAGGTTCGGCAAAGCCATGAGGCCATTGGCCAGGTCGGCCAGGTCCCAGACAAGTTCCAGGGCAAAAATCGCGCCCAGGAAATAGAAAACTATATATATGTAACGATATGGTTTGACCGCTTTCGGGCCTAACAAATACTGGATGCACCGGTCGCCGTAGTAGGACCAGGTAATCGCCGTGGAAAAAGCGAAAAGAGTCACGCCGATACTGACGATCAGGCCTCCGTTAAAAAAACCGATCGAAGCCAGTCCCCGTTTAAAACCTTCCGCCGTCAGGGACGCACCGTCAAGCGAAGTGGTCCAGGCACCAGTCAGAATGATCACCAAGGCGGTCATGGTACAAATGATCAAAGTATCGATCACCGGTCCGACCATACCAACCAGCCCTTCCCGGACCGGTTCTTTGGTCTTGGCGGCGGCGTGGGCGATGGAGGCCGAGCCGAGCCCGGATTCATTTGAAAAAAGTCCGCGGGCTACACCGTAACGAAGCGTAGTCATGACAACCGCGCCGGCAAAACCGCCCGCGGCAGCCGTCGGCGTAAAAGCGTGTTTAACAATAAGCGCCAAAGCCGTCGGAATAGCGGTCAGATGAAGAGCCAGCACTACCAACGCGCCCAGGCAATAAACGATACACATGAAAGGAACAAGCTTGCTGGTTACCTGCGCGATCCGGCGGATACCGCCGACAATGACCAACCCCAGCAGGATAGCCAGAATGGCCCCGACCACCACGGGACTAATATTAAAACTTTGTTCTAATGTTTTGTCCACTGT
>DAOWBV010000091.1 GCA_030633885.1 Planctomycetota bacterium | reverse complement strand
ATTCTGGTTGAGATATTTGACGAACTGATGGAACTTGATCTTCAATTTATTCTGCTCGGGACAGGCGAGGAAAAATACCATAAGTTACTTGAGGAAAAAGCGAAAAAATATAAAGACAAGGTCGTCATGAATATTACTTTTGACAATCAGTTAGCCCACCAGATAACCGCCGGGGCGGATATGATCCTGTTGCCTTCCCGCTACGAACCCTGCGGCTTGAATCAACTCTATGCCCTCAAGTACGGATCCGTGCCGGTGGTCCGGGAGACCGGCGGACTGGCCGATACGATCATTGATTATTCGCCTGATGGTTTAAAGAAGAAAGAATCGACCGGCTTCAGTTTCAAAGAATACAAAGGTTCCGCGTTTCTTGACGCGCTCAAACGGGCGGTCGAAGTTTATCAGGATAAAAAAACCTGGCGGTCATTGATGAAGATCGGCATGGCGCAGGACTGGTCCTGGAACCGCAGTGCGCGGGAATATCTTAAACTTTATGATAAGTTGCTTGAGAATGATTTTTGATTAGGTGTTTACAGAAAGTGAAGTATTGTAAAGATTTTGCTTGATAAATGAATTATTCTATTGTATAGTAATAGAGTGAGCTTGCAATTCTTAAAGGATGTTAAATGTCAAAACAAAAATCGAAACCTATTCCTAAACCATTAGCAATGATTATTTGTGATATGGTTATGGATGACAGGAAAACGGGAAAGAAAATTTTAATAGGTACTTTTAATAATATTGATGCTGTCAATTTTCCTGTCATGCACATGCAACTTAGTATTTTTCTTTCTTTAACCAATGGCCATGGTCGTTATCAAGGGTGCCTTAGATGCGTTAATTTAAGTTCGGGTAAATCCATTGTTGACTTAAAAGGGCCAATCGCCTTCCCTAACCCATTAGATGTGGTCGAGATTAATTTTGTGTTAAGAAAAATGATATTTCCTGTTCCGGGTATGTATGCTTTTCAACTATTTTGTGATGACGAACTAATATTAGATAGAAAATTTAAAGTTTCAAAGATAGGAAAACAGAAAGATGATAAGAAATAACAGCCCGCTAGTTATTTTTGATAAAGGCATGGATAAAAAAGTTGAGGAGTTAGGGTCTAGATTCCAAACAACTTATTTTGAGTTTGTTTGTGAGGTTTTAACAGTAATGCCTGTACTTGAAATGTCAGATGAGGAGTTACTTGGGTTAGCTCAGAGAAATAAAGAGTTTTCCTACCTCGAGAATTCTGAGGAGAATATTTATTCGCTTTCAGATGGAACGGCATTATGAAACAGGGTGACATTGTTTTGATAAAGTTCCCCTTTACAGATCTTAAAAGCACGAAAGTGCGCCCTGCTATGGTTCTTTCTAAAGAAAATTTTAATAAACATAGTCGAGATGCTGTATTTGTTATGATTACATCTGGGACGGAAAATACAAGAAAAGAAGATGTCTTGTTAAAGGAAGGTGATAAAGAGTTTAAGCTTACAGGACTTAAGAAGGAGTCGGTTGTGCGCACGCCGAAAATTTACTGTTTGAGTAAGTCTTTAGCTAAAAGAAAATTAGGCAACTTAGGCCCGTTAACTTTAGGTAATATCTTTCAGCAACTCCGCAATTTTATTTTTCCTTCCAAGTAAAACATTCCTTAATGTATCCGATAGCTTTGCATTCTGAATGTATGATCGGTTGTCTATGTGTTTGATTTAATGCTTAACTCTCAAACCATGATGATTTTAGCGGGCGGGAAGCCGTTAAAGTTCGGCGTGGCGCTGGCGCAGGAATAAGCACCGATATTCTTCACGTAAACCACATCACGAACGTAAAGTTCCGGAATCTCTTCATTCATGGAGAGCGTATCGAACGAATCGCAAGTCGGCCCGGCCAGGGTGCTCAAGAATTTCTGGCCACGTCTTAAAGTTTTAAATTCATATTTACAGTGGTCGAAGACCATCCCGGAAAAATCAGCGTAAACCCCATCGTTCAGATAGTAGTAATTCTTATTATTACGGAAAGTCCGGCCGACTACCTGGGTAACCAGTATCCCGGCTGGTCCGGAAAGAAACCGGCCCGGTTCGGCAATAAATTTAACATTTTTATCAAAAAGGGTTTTGATTTGTTTCCTGATCTGAGCGGACATCCGCTCGAAGTTGATACCGATCTCATTATCAAAATGTTGGATGGGAAAACCGCCGCCGATATCCAGAATATTAAGATCCAGTCCGCCTTCTTCGGCTTCTTCGAATATTTTAGCTGTAACTTCCAGTGCCTGGAGGTAATTCTCAACATTGGTTGCCTGGGAACCAACGTGGAAGCTGACACCGACCGGTTTCAATCCCAATGCTTTAGCTTTGCGCAGGAGCAGGAATGCCTGATCGTGATCGGCTCCGAATTTCAGCGAGAGCTCGACTACACTGCCGGCGTTGGCTACTTTTATCCGGACCAGAACGTGGGCTTTCGGATAATGGTCGGCAATCTTGTAAAGTTCCGGTTCATTATCAAAAGTCATTAACTTCACCTGTCGTTTTCGGGCAAAGGCAATGTCTTCGGGTGTTTTAATCGGGTTGGCAAAAATAATTTTTGACGGTGAGGCGCCTAACTTAAGGACATGTTTCATTTCGGACGCGCTGGCTACGTCAAAACTGGCCCCGAGTTTAACGAACGTTTTAATGATCGCCGGATGGGGATTGGCCTTGATGGCGTAATAGGGCGTTACTTCCGGGAGGCACTTGCGGAAACGCCGGTACTGTTTTTCCAGGACCGAGCGCCGGATCAGCATTAACGGCGTCCGGCGTTTTTTCATTGACGTCCGGATAAGATTTTCAACACCGCTGATTTCGGCTTTAGACTTCAGCTGTCTGCCGTTCCGCGTTGATCTTTTTTGTATGCTCATAGGCCCTCATTCTTTCGCCGTGGTCGACCAGAAAGGTCGTAAATTGCCAGACGTCTTCATCACTTGGTCGTCGGATATCAAATTTGGTAAATTTTGTGTTAAGGTTTTTTAGCGGTGTCCAATCTACCGGCTGAGAAACAAAAGGTTTAATGTAAGGGATCGAAGTTTTTAGGATTTCTTCATGGTCCACGTCATCGGGCATCAGGAATCCGCGTTTCGGGTTTTTGATCATCCAGATGGCCGCCGACACGACGGAGACAGCCACTTGAAGGGTGGTTGCCTGTTGATGGGGGACGAGCCGGCGCGCTTCGTGGATATCGAGTAAACTGCCGCACCACCAGGATTTAAAATCGTGGCCCATGATTAATACGCCCAGTTCGTCGCGTCCATCAATGATCTCATCATTCATGATCCGTTGTTTTTCCTGCAGTTTGAACTGCCGCATTTCAAGTTCATGGATTGAATTGATGGCCGCGTCACAAGGGCAATAAGCATAATGAACTGTCGGCCGGTAAACGGCCTTGCCGTTTTCCCAGACGGTCAACCGATCGGAGATACTGAAGGCTTCACCGTGGCGAATGACCATGCCGGTGATCTCACCGCAAGGGACCCAGGAGCGGACCCAGGTTTTCATGCCGATCGTGGTCAGGCAGATCTGGTTTTGGGGGCCGACCTTATGAAAGAAAGCGCTTTTGGGGATATAACGTTCATGGGTTCCCCAGCCGAGTTCGGCCGGCGCCACGCCTTCTTCAAAAAAACCTTCGATGCTCCAGGTATTAACAAACTCGTTGATTTCTTTCGGTTTATCTGTGATCTGAGTGTCACGTTCGCTGATGTGGATTATTTTGACGCCTTCCAGTTGGGCCAACTTGGCGAAATTTTTGTCCGCTAACGCTTTTTCCAGATTTTTCTTTCTCGGGTCACCCGGTTTTTCTTTCAGGATTTTTTTCGCGATATCGATTAAACCGTGTTTGGTGAAATGAGAAACCAGGCCGGGGTTGGCGCCGTGATCGACAATGGCCGTCATGGCTTTATCGTTATCGCCCCACTCCGCCAGTTTTTTTCTGATCTCCATGTGCCGGGAGTAAAGGGTATATTTGGTCGGGTCGTTGCGTTCGATATCTTTATAGGGATTCCATTCTTCAACGGAAGTGTTTACGTAAAGGACCTGGTTGTCACGACACCACTTGACCATGGCCAGGCAGTCAATGTTCCAGGCCAGGTCGATCACTAGGTCGCCGGGCCCGACGTATTTTCCCATTAATTCAGCGTAATTTTCCGGCGTGATTCGATCAATGACGTACTTGACGCCTTTGTCCAGAGCGTCTTTGACACGTATTCGGTTATCGACAAAATCCATGATGGTGATTTTTTTTGCCGGCATCTCGATCAGTTTCAGGACGAGGGGAATAGCGCACTGGGAAACAGAACCGCAACCGATGATCAATAATTTTCCGTTGAATTTCACTTTTAACCCTCCCGCTTATTTCTTGTTGTTTAAAAAAGTAAATTCAAAAAAATTATAACATATTTATTTAAATTGCAAAGAAAAAAAATAAATTTTAGTGAAAAAATTTTAATTAATTGAGTTGAATAAAAAATTAACCGCAAATGCACATAAGTTGACACTAAATCAAACTCTTCGGCAAGTTCGCTGCCGCGCCTGCCTGCCGCAGGCAGGGACTTTCGGTTCAGGGTTCGGGTGGAATGACATGTCGTGTCGAAAATTAATCCTTGCATTAAGGAAAGTTAAGAGTTATACTTAAATTTTAATTTTGGGACGCAGATAAACGCAAATTTTAAGGGTTTATTTTTTAGAACAAATAATTAATCTGTCAAATCCCTGCCTGCGGCAGGCAGGTGCGAAGATCTGTGTCCTATTTGCTATATGAAAAAGACAGTTAACTTCATCCTGGCCGTGCACAATCATCAGCCGGTCGGAAATTTTGACCACATTATTGAAAATGTCTTTCAACGGGCCTACCGGCCGTTTCTGGATGTGGCCGAACGCCATCCCCGGATCAAATTATGCCTGCATTATAGCGGGACCCTGCTGGAATGGATCGAGCAGCATCACCCGTCTTTTATCAAACGCTTAAAAAAAATGGCCAAAACTGGCCGGTTAGAGTTGCTTGGCGGGGGATTTTATGAACCAATGTTTTCCATCCTGTCGGAAACCGATCGCCGGGGCCAGCTGGAACTTTTCAGCGATTATCTTAAGAAAAAAACAGGTCAGAAACCGCAGGGTGCCTGGTTGGCGGAACGGGTTTGGGAGCAGAACCTGGCGTCCAGCCTGTCTGATGCCGGTTGCAAGTATACTGTTCTGGATGATTTTCATTTCAAAGTTGCCGGTGTCCCGGCGGAAAAACTTACCGGTTTTTTTACGACCGAAGAACAAGGGCGGATCCTGAAAGTTTTTCCGGTTCCGGAAAGACTGCGTTACTCTATTCCCTTTAAAGATCCGGTGGAGTCAATCAATTATTTGCGCCGGTTTGCTTCGGAATCCGGTGATGCATTAGTCGTCTATGCCGGCGACGGCGAAAAATTCGGCGGTTGGCCGGGTACGAATAAACTGGTTTACCGCCAAAAATGGTTGAAAAAATTC
The DNA here is from genome assembly GCA_030633885.1 of Planctomycetota bacterium. Taxonomy (GTDB): domain Bacteria; phylum Planctomycetota; class MHYJ01; order JACQXL01; family CAKKQI01; genus DAOWBV01. Next base: position 2,407 of record DAOWBV010000091.1, on the reverse strand, counting down.
TTTCAGGCTTTGGAGGAGAACAGCGACTGGATCAATATTATTACTTTTTCCGAAGCGTTGAAAAAATTAAAACCGGTCGGGCGGGTCTATTTACCGGATGCGTCTTACCGGGAGATGACCGAATGGGTTTTGCCGGCGGAAACAGCCCGGCTTTATGAGGACATGATCGAAAGGACAAAAAAGAAGGCCCTGTTTGATGAGATCCGGCCGTGGCTGAAAGGCGGCAACTGGCGTAATTTCCTGGTGAAATATCCGGAAGTAAACTTGCTCCAGGCAAAGATGCGTGAGGTGAGTCAACAGGTGAACGCTTTAAATAAAAAATCTAAATCGTTCCGCCGGGCGCAAAAGGAACTGTACCAGGGCCAGAGTAACTGCGTTTACTGGCACGGACTTTTCGGCGGTTGTTATCTGCCGCATCTGCGCCAGGCGGTCTATGCTCATTTGCTTGAGGCGGAAAAGTTGGCGCGGGGTAAGTGTAATAATGTAAGGGTGAAGGACTTGGATTCAGACGGGTTGCCGGAAGTCTGTTTATCGGGCCAGGCGCTTAACTGTTATTTCAAGCCGGACCGGGGTGGCCATCTGTACGAATTTGACGTACTGAAAAAGAATATTAATCTGTTGGCGACGATCGCCCGCCGGCCCGAAGCCTATCATGCGAAGATCTTGAAATCGCTAGGTAGTAAAAAATCATCGGGTGAAGTAGTCGTTACCCGGACAAAAGGTGCGGAGAAACTGTTGTATTATGATCAATATCAACGGGAAAGCCTGGTCGACCATTTTTTGAATAAAGAGACTTCCCTGAAAGATATGGCTCGGGGCCATTACGAGGAGGCCGGTGATTTTGTGATGGGGGATTATCAATACCGTTTGAAATCAGCCGGAAAAAAACCGGTCCTGATCATGTGGCGAGAAGGCCGGATAAATTCCGTGGCGTCGGAAAGATCTCAAGTGATTCGCCTGGAGAAAAAAACCAGACTCAGCGGCCCGGAAGAATTGGAAGTGGAATATCTGTTGAAAAATAACGGTCCGGATGCTATCAAAACAGTTCTGGCTGTGGAGTTTAACGTTTTTCTGCGCGGGTCAAACAGTCCGAAACAGTTTTACTATGCCGGTACACCGGAAAATAACCTCGGTTCCATTGCCGGCAAAGGAATATCCCGCCGGACAAAAATATTCGGACTTCATGATATGGATCTAAGGTTGGATATTCAGTTCGAGCTGGATCAGCCGACTGATTTCTGGTTCTTCCCGGTGGAGACGGTTTCCCAATCAGAGTCCGGTTTTGACGTGATCTTCCAGTCTTCGGTGGTTTTGCCGCGTTGGGAGTTATCCCTGAAGCCGAAAGAGGTTTGGAAAACGAAGATAAGGAAAAAGATCAGTCATGTGTCATGAGTCGTGCGTCATGGGTCTGGACGCATAACGCAAAACATAAATATGAGAATTCTGATCCTATCCCGTAAAGAGACTTATTATGCTACCCGGGCTTTAAAAAAAGCGGCGGCGAAACGAAAACATTCGGTAAAAATCGTCGATCCCTTGAAATGTCGGTTAGTCATTGAGTCGAAAGGCCCGGCCGTGATTTGTGGCCGAAAAAAACTAACCGGGATTGACGTGGTTATACCTCGGATCGGGATCATCGGCTTGGAATACGCACTGTCCGTGGTCCGGCATTTTGAAAGTCAGAAGATTCCGGTTCTGAATACTTCCCGGTCAATCACCCAGGCCAAAGATAAATTTGCTTCCCTTCAGATTTTAAATTCAACGGGTCTGCCGGTTCCCAAAACTATTCTGGTCCGGTCTGTCCGGGAGCTGAAAAAATCTCTGGCGATCGTCGGCGGGTGCCCGGTAGTATTGAAGTTATTGAAAGGTTCGCAGGGGGTGGGGGTGGTGTTGGCTAAGGAGCAAAAATCGGTCGCTGAAGCTTGCCGACCGATTTGGGCGTTGGATTATGATGTGATCATTCAGGAGTTTATTCCGGAATCGTGTGGACAGGATATCCGGGTTCTGGTTTTGGGTGGGCAGTGTATCGCGGCCATGAGACGCTGGGCCGGAAAAAACGATTTTCGGTCGAATATCCATCAGGGTGGTTATGCGGAAAAGATAAAATTACCGGTCAAATACCAAAAGCTGGCTCTGCGGGCGGCCCGGGTTTCAAGATTGGACCTGGCCGGGGTTGATCTGATCGAGTCCCGGCGGGGACCGTTAATCATTGAGGTTAACGCCTCACCCGGATTTGAGGAGTTGGAACGGGTGACCGGGATCAAGATAGCCAAAAAGATCATAGATTTTTCCGTTAAATTAATTTAATTTACTCTTGATTAACGTGATTTTTCGGATATAATTAGGGCTTATGGGACCGATAGAGATTCTGATAAAATTAGTGAGTGCTACGATTTTGGGTGGTATT
>DAOWBV010000108.1 GCA_030633885.1 Planctomycetota bacterium | reverse complement strand
TCATTATTGCTTTTCGGGTTATTGCGGGTGTCTTTGGAGATGTGGGAAAAAGGGGAAACTCGCGGTGATATTTTTGACCGGACTCAGCTTGTTCTTGATCAGCTTCGGATTGATCTCAGCGCGGTTTACGCCCAAAAAAAATCCCGGGTGATATTGAAGAGCCGGTACGGGACGGTTCCGGTTACCGAGGCGGTAGTTTTTCCGGAAGCAAGTTTCTACGCGGATTCTGATACCCGGGGTAATTATGGATTGTATTTGGTTCGGGCCGGAGAAGGTGATCTTTACCGGCCGAATGGAAACATTTACGTTCATAATTTAATGCGCGTAATTTATCGGGTAAATAACGAATCAGGAAAAAGTTCTTTAGTTCGAACGGTTTTTGATTCGGTCCCCGCGCTAACTATTTGGGGCGGTGATTCAGGTAGTCGGGGTATTTTTTCCGCGGCCCGGACCGGGGGGGTGGCCGATTCCACTGTTTTTGAAGGAGTTGTCTATTTCGGTTTAAAGTTATGGCGTAATCAGAAAGAAATCGTGGCCCGGTGGGACTCTCGTCCGGCCGGAGTAACGCCGCCTCAAAGCGACACCTATTTAGTTCCGGAACAATTTTTGCCTTGCGCCGTTGAGGTCGACTTAATGTTCAAGCCGCTGTTTCAGACAGCGAAAAAAGTTAAATTGATGAATGATGTGACGGTCGAGGCGTCCGTTTTAAAAGTCAGTGGGACGCGAGAATTGCCGGACCCGCCGGCTTATATCCGGGTTGATGACGAGTGGATGATGTACGAAAAAAAAGATTTGTATACCTTGCGGATTGCTCGTCGCGGCGCGCGACAGACTGCGGCCAGCGAGCATGAAAAAAATACGGAAATAGAATTCGGCCAATCGATTCCCACTACATTTTACTTTCCGGGGGCGTGGGGACAATAATGAAAAATTGTTTAAGGTTTAAACCAACCAGCCATGGGTTTACCCCGTTAGAGATCACGGAAATTTCTAACAAAAGTATTTCAAACCTGGAAATTAAACAAACCTGTGTTAGGATGCGGACAATGCGACGGTCGCCCCTGCCTGGCTGGTTTACCCGCCGTAAGTTTACTGAAGGCCGGAGTTCGGAGAACGAAGGAGGGCAGGTGGGTAAGGGCGACCTATCTCTAACGGGGTTTACCCTTCTGGAAGTCATGATTTCGTTGATGATTCTGGCGGTCGGGCTGGTGAGCGTTTTCGCCTTATTTAGTTCGGCGGTTCAAGCTCACCGGCGCGGGGTGCGTAACGCGATCGTTGGGTTCTATGCCCAGGCTATTCTGGCGGAACTGGAGAGCGGAATTCATCCGACCAGTGATACATTCCAGAACTTGAAAAATCAAACCCACTCCAGTTTTCCCGATCAGTATAACTACGACCTGGAATTCAAGAAAACTACTGACCAGAAGGACAATGCCATGGTAGTGATCATCACGATCCGTTGGCCTCATGGCCGGGATTTTGATTCCGCGACTTTTGAATCGGTAGTATTGAAAAAGTGATGAGACTGACCAAATCAACGCTTATTCGCCTTCTCCAGGAACGAAATATTTTACCTCGCCGGTCGTTGGGCCAAAATTTCCTGATCGATCCTAACTTCCTGAAATTTATTGTCGACCAGGCCGGGGTTAAACCGGATGAAAATATTCTGGAGGTCGGCGCCGGCCCGGGTGGGTTGACCGCCTTGCTGGCCGGCCGAGCCCGCCAGGTTTGGTCGGTGGAGATTGACCCGAAAATGCAGAGTTTGCTTCAGGATTTGTTGGGTCGCTTACCCAACCTGAAGATCATTAAAAGTGATATCCTGGATCGCCGGGGTCAAAAATTAAATCCGGTGGTGGTGCGACAGATCCAGGCTTCCCGGCCGGGGTCATTAAAAGTAATTTCAAACCTGCCGTATGCTTCGGCCGTTCCGATCATGATCGCGTTGTTAGAGAGTGGGTTGCCGATCAGTCATTTATATTTATTGGTGCAATGGGAGGTCGCCCAGCGCCTTCTGGCCCGGCCGGGTCGAAAAGAATACGGCACCTATACCATATTCACTCAAACTTTAGGACGGGTGCGACTGATCAAAAAAGTACCGCCGGATATTTTCTGGCCGAAGCCGAAAGTTCAGTCGGCCTTGGTGGAAATCGTTCCGGAAAAATCAAAAAATTTGACCCGGAATGATTACCGGCAACTAAAAAAAATCGTCGGGTCGTTATTCCAGCATCGCCGAAAAATGATCGGCTCGGCGTATAAGAATCTGTCGGGGTATAAGTTTGGAAAAGATGAATGGCATTCATTGTTGACTCGGGCAGAGATCGGGCCGCAGCAACGACCGGAAGAAATAAGTATCGATGGTTTTGTCCGTTTGGCCGGGTTAATTCCGCGCTCAGCTTACACGTAAACCCGGCGGACCCGTTTGCCCAGTCCGCAAGTGATGACATAGGGGGAGCTGTTGGTGATGTGACTTAATTCTTCGACCGTAATGCTTTCGTCTTCCTGACGTCCGATCAAGACCACTTCATCGCCCGTTTTCACGCCGGAGATCTTTGTAGTATCGACCATAATATAATCCATGGTGACGGTGCCGATCAGAGGGGCTTTTTGGCCTCTGATCAGGACATGACCTTTGTTTGAAAGATGGTAGGGGTAGCCATCATTGTAGCCGACCGGGATGGTGGCGACCTTGGTTCGTTTCGAAGTAACGTGGGTCCGCCCGTAACCAATTGGCGTACCCGTCGGTACGGTTTTGAGAAAGGTGACCTGTGACTTAAGTGATAGCACCGGTTTTAATTTCGTGAAACCATGCTTGGTGAGGTTACCCGGATCAATCCCGAAAAGCCCGCCGCCGGGCCGGACCATGTTGAATAAATTACTGTTATTAGTGAAGATCGTACCGGTACTGGCCACATGCTTGAGCGGTATTTTCGTTTTGATTTTTTTCTCGATCTCATTTACTACTTCGTTAAAAAGCGCGGTTTGTTTAGTGGTAAAATCAGCTTCTTCCGGATTAAATGATGAGGAATGATGGGTGCAAACGCCTTCCAGTTCCAGGTGGGGCAGGGCAGTGATTTTTTTAGCGATCTCAATGGCTCTTTTCGGCGAGGCGCCTAACCGGGTCATGCCGGTATCGATTTTCAAATGTATTTTTAATCGTTTTTTTTGCCGGTGGGATTCTTCGTTCAGTCGACCGAGCATATCCATTGAATGCACGGTGGGCGTGATCTCATAGCTGACGATCCAGCCGATTTCTTCCTCGATGATCGAACCCAGCACGACGATCGGGGCCAGGATTCCGGCCTGGCGTAATTCGATCGCTTCTGTTGAGTCGCCGACTCCGAGCATATCAGCGTCGTACTCCAGCGTTGTCTGAGCGACCGGGACCGCGCCGTGTCCGTAAGCATCGGCTTTGATCACGACCAATGTTTTTATTTCCGGATCAAGTTTTTGTTTTATTTGTTTTAAATTCTGGGCCAGGGTTCTTAAGTTAACTTCTGACCAGACTCGATATTTTTTCATTAATTTACTCCGTTTACGAACGACTTCATTTCGATTTGAACTTTGTTTCCGCTTCCGTTGGTTTCAAATACAACGGGGCTAATGTAAAAAGGTTATCTTTTTGGCCGGTCTTAAAACGCTGATATCCCAGTTTGCCGATCTTGCCTGCCCGGGGAATCCATTGAGTTTCTGTTCCGACCCGAAGGCCCGCGTTAGCGCATTGGGCTCTCGGGCGACTAAAAACATCCTTGTATTTTACCAAACCATCGCCAAAGATGAAAACATTTCGGGGTAACTTTTTTAACAGTTTGGTCGGCTCAATGGTTAAATAATTGGTCATGCGTTTATATCTGCGACCTTTTCCGCCAAAGGCGCCGCGCCTGCCGGCGGGCAGGGACCCGCCTCTGGCGGGACGGTCGCTTTCTTTGTTGAGCTGATAAGTAGCCGTATACACCTGATTCCACCTGGCATCAATTACGGGACAAATATGATCATATTGACTGGTAATATTTTCGGCCAGGGCGTCCAACGAAGACACCCCGATTATTTTGGCCCGCAGGGCATAAGCCAGGCTTTTGGCCGCGGCCAGGCCGACCCGTAAACCGGTATAAGAGCCGGGCCCGATGTCAACGGCGATCAGGTCAAGACTTTTTGCTGACCAACGCGCTTTTCTTAATGCTTGATCTAAACGGGGAATCAATAATTTACCGTGGACCATTCCTTTACGAAAGCGGTATTCTTTAATGACCTGTTCGTTTTTTAAAAGGGCGATACTGCCGTTTGAACCTGAAGTTTCAATCGCTATTATTTTCATAATTTTGATCAGTCGTTTGTGAGTCCCGTTAGAAATTTGTGTAACAATTAATTGAAAGGCCAATAATATACCATTAATTTCTAATGGGGTCAAGAAGACAAAATACCGGTTTATTTTATAGTTGATTTAAAGGTTATTTTGCGTTACAATCGAATTATGACCCTGAAGAAAAAAGTGAAAAAAATTCCGTCAGCACCCGGTGTTTATTTGATGAAGGACCGTCGTTCCCGGGTGCTTTATGTGGGTAAGGCCAAAAATTTAAAGCATCGGGTCCAGAGTTATTTCCAATCGCCGGTTGGTTTGCCGCTCAGGGTCGGAGCGATGATGGATCAGGTCAAGAAGGTAGATTATTTAAAAACGGATTCCGAAATCGATGCTCTTCTGCTCGAAGCTAAACTGATCCGTGATATTCAACCCAAATATAACGTTGATTTAAGGGACGACAAGACTTTTCCTCTGCTGGCCCTGACCCGGGAAGATTTCCCCCGGGTATTTATAACCCGTGACCGGGGGAAGAAAAACCTGACTTATTACGGACCGTTTATCCAGGCCGGGGATTTGAAAAGTGCCCTGAAAGTTTTGCAACGGATATTTAAATTCCGGACCTGTCGTTTAAAAATCAGCGATCCGGCGACTGGTCAAGCGAAGTTTATTTACAAACCTTGTTTACTTGCTCATATAAACCAGTGCGTTGCTCCCTGTATCAATAAGATCTCTCAGGAAGAATATGCGGAAGTTATCCGTTCGCTGGGCGAGTTTTTGACCGGTCGCAAGAAAGTTCTCCTTAAGAGATTAGAGAGGGAGATGGTGCGTTTGTCCCGGCGGCGGGAGTTTGAAAAGGCGGTTTTTATTCGCGATCAGTTCAAGGCGGTGAGGGCCATCGACCGAACCGGAAAATTAGGACGGTTTTATGAGGGGTCGCTGGCTGATCTTAGTCCGACCGAGAAACTGAAAGATTTGCGGAAATTGCTCCGCTTGAACCGGTCTCCAAGAAAGATCGAGGGAGTTGATATTGCTGACCTTAAGGGAAGAGAAGCGGTTGGGTCATTGGTGACTTTTGTTGATGCCGAACCTTTTAAGGCCGGCTACCGGCGTTATCGCGTAAAATATACTCCTTCGGGTCAACCGGATGACTATCAACGTCTGGCCGAGGTCGTCCAACGGCGGTTTCAATCAGGGGATGCTGATTTTTTCCCGGACGTACTTTTGATTGATGGCGGGCGCGGTCATCTGAACGTCGCGGCCGGGGTTTTCCGATCGCTGAAGCTCAAGCCGCCTTGTCTGGTGGCGCTGGCCAAGGGAAAGTTAAAAGGCAAAAGAACCAAATCGGTCGCGGATACGTTATATTTGTCAGGACCGGGACGACCGTCCCGGAGTTTTGTAAATTCAAGCGGTTTTAAGCTGTTACAGTATGTTCGGGATGAGGCCCATCGTTTCGCTCAGAAATATCATCATTTATTGCGAAAAAAAGGCATGTATGCTTAATGTCGAGAGGAATTGTGACTGGTAAGATGAAGATTTTAGGCGGCACGGTCCGGGGGCAATGGTTATATAGCCCGTCGGGTCCGGAGACCAGGCCCGCCTCGTCCAGATTACGTGATTCTCTTTTTAATATTCTGGGGCCGACGATCGCTGGTCAGCAGGTGCTTGATCTGTTTGCCGGCACCGGGAGTCTGGGGCTGGAGGCGCTTAGCCGCGGCGCGTCCCGATGCGTTTTTATCGAGTATAACCGAAAGGCGCTGGTGGTGCTCAAGAAAAACATAACGAAATTGAAGTTTCAGGAAAGCGCCACGGCCGTTTTTCTGAATGCGTTGAAAATAATTCCAGCCGCATTGAAAAAAGAGTGGCATTTCGACCTGGTTTTTGTTGATCCGCCATATAAAATCCTGGATGATCTGAAGTTGAAAAAGAAGCTTTTTGCCGCCCTGGACGAATTACCCGATCAGGGTGTTTTAGCTCCCGGCGGACGGGTGTTGATAGAGTATCGTCAACCTCAGGTGACGGAAAACGAATTTGAAAATTTATCGGCTTATGATTTCCGGGAATACGGCCAAACCGCAGTTAGATTTTTCAGGAATAAGGTTTTTTGAGTTGTTATCTCAAAGATAAATAGTACAATAAATAGGATCGTCGGATCGGTCAAAAAAGAGATTCGCATTAAAAAACATGATCAAACTACTGAAAATTTTTATTCTGATACTGTTTGTTTTCTTGGGAGTAATTCAAGGGTACTCTCAAATGGTGACACCGGGAGTTGAGTCGGGTGAAGTCTATGTTGAATCCGAAGATGCTCAACCTTACTTGAAGCGGGCGGAAAAGCTTGAAAAAGCCGGTCAATGGCGGCGGGCGATCAAGCAGTATGAGTTTATTATCCGGAAATATCCGGAGAGTGTTTGTCCGGTTGATGCCGGCCGGTTTGTCGGCGTGAAACAATACTTTTTCCAGAGGATTAGCCAGTATCCACCGGCCGGGTTGGCGGTTTACCGACAAATGTTTGATGCCTTAAGTGAAGGATTATTTAATAAGGCGGTTGAAGATTCTGATGTTATTATCTTGCGGCGGCTGGCGGACGAAATGTTTTTCAGTGCGTACGGTGATAACGCCGCTGATTTTCTGGCTGACCTGATGGTTGGATACTTTCTTCTCAATCCGTTAAACAGGATAGAGACATATTATTGGGCGGTTCCTTTCGCTGTCGGAGCTATGCTCCTGACCTCACTCGTAAATCAGCAAATCGCGATTATATTATCGGTGGTAGTTGCTACG
>DAOWBV010000123.1 GCA_030633885.1 Planctomycetota bacterium | reverse complement strand
TTAAGATGGAAAAATAAAAACATGGTGACCGATAGATGACCCTGGAATCAATGACGGAGACCGTAAGCAAAAAAATATACTTTTTGCTACAGGAGAAGTGTTTTTTCTTGACTTACTTTCTTATAGGTGTCGCAGGTACACCCCCACCACCAAAAGTCAAAAAAAATCATCCTCAAAAAAAACTACAATACCGCCTGTTTTTTATGTTGACAAAGATAGATTTTATGTTTACAATGATGGTGTAATATGTTGACAACAAAAAGGGGTGCATTCTATGAGCCTGACAAAAAGAAGAAGAGGCCTGATAAGACAGTATATCATTAATAATGTCGACGAACATCCTAATGATATTACGGCCGTGACGGCCAAAAAATTCAGTCTCTCCAGGCAAGCGATCAGTCTGTACCTGAAAAAATTGATCGCCGACAAGATTATCGAATCTACAGGCAAGAAAAGAAACATAACATATCAGTTAAGACCGATCATCCATAGCTTTACCATAGCTATTACACCTGATACTGCCGAAGACACTGTCTGGCGGGAAAAAATACGCCCTGTTTTGCCGGCCATACCGGAAAATGTCCGCAATATCTGCCATTACGGATTCACGGAAATGCTGAATAATGTTGTTGATCATTCTCAATCCAAAACAGCCACTTTAGTAGTGGAATATAATAGTTTAAAAGCTAGGTTATTTGTTCAGGATAAGGGGATAGGCATATTCAATAAGATCCAAAAAGATTTCAATCTGGAAGACCCCCGGCACGCGATACTCGAATTAGCCAAGGGCAAGCTTACTTCGGATACTGGAAAACATACCGGCGAGGGCATATTCTTTACTTCAAGAATGTTTGATTCTTTCTCTATTTTGTCCGGTGATTTATATTTTGATCGATCTAAAAATGAAGATTGGCTGTTAGATACCCGAAAATACGTTAAAGGCACAGCAGTTATAATGGAAATCAACCGGAATTCACCTTCAAAAATGCAGGCGGTATTTGATAAGTTCAGCACCATTGGCGACGGATTTTCCAGGACGGTTGTCCCGGTAGAACTGGTGCGATATGAAGGCGAATCGCTTGTTTCCCGATCACAAGCCAAACGGCTTATTTACCGGTTTGATAAATTCAAGGAAGTTATTTTGAATTTTCAGGGCATCAAATCTATCGGCCAGGCCTTCGCGGACGAGGTATTCCGGGTATTCAGAAACGAACACCCGAATGTCCGCCTTCAGTGGATCCATACCGGTGTTAATGTAAAAAAAATGATCAGGCATGTCTTAGTCAACAAAAAGAGTGGTATTTAATCCTCACCTCGCACCTAAGACATAGATCCTCCTTTGCCCCCACCACCCCACCTTTCAACTCATCCTTGCAAGCATCAACCGGAAATGGTAGAATGTCAGGAAATTCGACTATTATTTTTTCGGAGATGAAACAAATGATAAGTAGTAAACTCATTTTGACCGTTGGCGCGTTGAGTGCCCTCTTTTTTACGGCCGGGTGTATGATGCCGCCGCAAGGGGCTTCCGGAGGACTATTCGGACCGAGTCCTTTCCTCAAGGGAGCCAGGCAAGCGGAACCCGAGCCGGTAGAACCGGTCCAGAAGCTATCGCTCGATCAGGACGCGGACGGTAAAACCGACGCGGAGAACGATATCAAGAATAAACCCTATAAGTATTACGTCATCAGTCAACCGGCAGCCCATGATTCGATCTGGCGGACGGACCTGGAAGATTATTACGGTATCCGGATGATCACCCTGGGCTGTCGAACGGATTCCCGGGAAGGGAGATACGTCATGGCCTATAACGAAGTGATGATCCCTTTTCTGAAAGAAAAGTTCGGTGAGAATTTTCTTTCCATATCAGAAGAAAAGGCGAAAGAAAAATTAAACATCCGCCGGCTGGACAGGATGCGGGGGTACCGGAGATAGATCATTTTTAACCATGGATACACCCGGATAACAGAAGGGCCTGATCATGAAAAAGATAGGCGTGATGAGTTTAGTGATCGCTTTGATGGTTTTGACCACCGGTATCGCCGGCGCTGTGGATATCAAGGATATCCAACCGGTCGATCACTGGATGGGCGAAAAAATTACCCGCGATGATATGCGCGGCCACATAGTAGTCGTCGAATTTTGGGATACCACCGAAGTGCTTTGCAAAGCTGCCCGACCGACTGTAGACGGGTGGGTCAAAAAATACGGCCGCGAAAAACTGATCCTGCTGGGCTTTTATTTCGCATACGCCTCCCGGAAAGAAATCACCGAATACTGCCGAAAAAAAAAGATGGGGCATACCATCTACCGGTCCGGCCAGATCATAGGAGTGAAATTCGAAGAACTGCCCTACTACGCGGTTTTTGACCACCGGGGCAAGCTGGTCTTTCAGGGCGATTCACCGGGCGAAGTGAGCAAGAAAATAAAGAGATTAACAGAAATCATGCCGGACCCGCTGGTGGGTGAAGGCCCGTACAAAAAATTGAAATCGCTGGCCAACCGGATCATCCAGCGTAAGGGATTGGGCAAGGTGCTGGCCGAACTGCGCCAGAAAATCGAGAGCGCCGACAAGGCGGAACAGGCCGAAGCGGAAAAACTTTTTGAACGACTGGACCGCTACGCGGAAAACATGAAATGGAAAGCGGAAAACCTGAAAGCCGACAAACCGTTGAAGTTTTACGAGTCTTTTCGACGCATCGCTAAAGAGTTCGAGGGTGACAAGATCGGGGACGAGTGCCAGGCAACGCTGGATAAGTTGGAAAAGGATGAGGAATTTCAGGAGGACCTGAAAGCGGACAAGAAATACAACAAGATCCTGCCGACGCTGGAAAAACTCAAGCCCTGTAAAGCAAACAAACCGCTGGATGTAGAGAGCTGCGCGAATTGCCGGAAAAAGAACTCCAGTCTGGTCAAACAGATTATCTCAACCTGCAAAAAAGTGATCGCCAAACATCCGGATACCCCGGCGGCGTCTAAAGCGGACGTGCTGTTGGAAAAAATGGGAAAGTAAACCCTTCGGCGAACCAAGACGATTCTAACACACCCTGTCCGCCGACTTATTGACAGCTCTTTATATTAATGTATAATACAGTCCTGAAATTAAAAAAAATCGAAAAATTATCCACTAAAACGTAACCCGACTGGATTCCCGCTTTTTCGGGAATGACAAGAAAAAACATGAAGCTATTAACAAGAATTATTTTAATCTGGTTATTGATCGGATTCATTGTCCCGATCGCGCGGGCGGACGATAAGGACAGCGCCAAAAAACAGCCGACGAAGAAATACGAGAACCGCTGGGAGGAATTAAGCGCCCGGACGACGCTCCTTTACTTGAACGACAAATTCCCGGAAGCGCTGAAGAAATCCCAAGAGACATTAAAGGAGGCGGAAAAGCTATTCGGAAAAGACGACGCGCGGGTGAGCGTCACCCTGAACACGATGGCCGAGATATACCGGATGATAGCCCAACCGAAAAAGATCGTCCCCCTGCTGGAACGGGCGCTGTCGATCGACGAAAAGGTACTGGGCAAGGAGCACCGGGGCCTGAGCACGGTTTTGAATAATCTGACCGGTGTCCATAAAACGTTGAAACAGTATGAGCAGGCGGCCCGTTACTGTGAACGCAACCTGCGGCTGAAGGAAAAGAATTTCGGCCGGGACAACCCGAAATTGCTGGCCTCTTTAAGCAACCTGGCCGGTTTGTGCCGGTTACAGAAGAAATATAACGAGGCGGAACGCCATCTGAAACGGGCGCTGAAGATCGGCGAGGAGAAGCTGAAAAAGAACACCCCGACCCTGGCCCGGATATTGAGGAATCTGGCCGCTCTTTACCGGGAACAGCAAAAATACGATGAGGCGGAAAAGTTTTACCAGCGCGACCTGGCCATCCGGAAGAAGATCCTGGGTCCGGATAACCCCGAGCTGGCCGCCGAGCTGGACATGCTGGCCGAATTCTATCTGGAGCAGGGTAAATACGAGCAGGTGGAGCTCTATTTCAAAAAGATCCTGGTCATCCTGGAAAAAAAATTAGGGAAGGACCACCCGGGCGTGGCGACGGCACTGAACAACCTGGCCGCTTACTATGACGCACGCCAGAAATACGGTGAAGCGGAACGTATTTACAAGCAGGCGCTGGCGATCCTGGAGAAAAAACTGGGAAAAAAGCATCCGAACGTGGCCAGCACGCTGAACAACCTGGCCTTTTTGTACTTATCGCGGGGTGAACCGAAAAAGGCGGCGCCGCTGATCAAGCGGGCCATCCCGATCCTGGAAAAGACGGTCGGCAAGGACTCCCCGGCCCTGGCGGCGGCTTTGAGTAATCGGGGCAAACTGGCTAAAGCGCAGGGAAACTTCAAGGAAGCGGAAAAGGATTTTCAAACGGCGCTGAAGATCCTGAAAGAAAAACTCGGGGAAAAGCATCCGGCTGTAGCCAAGTCGTTGAACTATCTGGCCGACCTGTACACGGCCCAGGATAAGCTGGACAAAGCCGAACCGCTGTTCAACAAATCACTGAATATTTATAAGGACACGATCGGACTCAATAACCACGAGGTGGCCCTGTTGTTCGAAAACATGGCCAAGCTTTACCGGAAAACGAACGACGAAGACAAGGCGAAAAAACTCGAGGACCGGGCGAAAAAGATCCGGGAAGGAAAATAATAACCACGCCTCATTAAAATCTTTCAACCGACCACTCCCTCCCCCTTGATGGGGGAGGCAAGGTGGGGGTGAATCGATGAATAAAAAAATCAGTACTCTGGCTAAAAACCTCAGGAAGAATTCCACCGATGCCGAAAAATACCTGTGGAAACACTTAAGGAATAAACAACTCGAGGGATTAAAATTCAGAAGACAAGAACCAATCGGAGAATATATTGTTGATTTTGTATGCTTTGAAAAATGTATTATCATAGAGCTTGATGGAAGTCAACACGCAGAACAACAAAAAAAAGACTTTAAAAGAGATCGGTGGTTAATTCGTCAAGGATTTAAAGTATTACGTTTTTGGAATAATGAAATTTTAAAAAATATTGAGGGTATATTAGAAGGCATCATGCATGAATCTTTGAATCACCCTCCCCTAACCCCTCCCATCAAGGGAGGGGAATATTTGGGACACTGAATTAACACAGGATCCTTATGTCTTTTTTGAAGAGCCGCTCAGAAATCGATCATTAAGGTCGGACTACTCGGTGATCAGGCGATTATGGTCTCTTCCGGGATGCATCCGGGGATGTTGTTGGAGAAGAAATCAGCGGTTAGTAGGTGAAAAGTTCTTTCAAGGAGTAGGTCTTGCCCGTGGCTTTATTTAACGCGTTGAGCACTTTGAATTGGACATGACGCGTCAACTTCCTGCCTTTACAAGCCCGGGAAACCATTTTGTGAGTGATCTGTTCAGTTGAAACAGATACAAGTTGCTGCGATTTCAAACCATGCTCCGCCATTATTTTCGCGATTGGTTGCTCACCAAGATTTCGTTCAATATCAGCATTCATTCCGGGATTGATTTCTTAAAGATAAGATTTATACTTTACGTAACGCCCGGGTTAAATCCTTGATCAAATCATCCGTGTCTTCCAAACCGACGGACAAACGAACGGTACCGGGGGCATAAGTCCTGACCCGATCGGACGCCGTAAATTTGCCGAAGAGGAATTTTTTCGGTAAATTAAAAACCGGCAGAACTAAACTCTCAAACCCGCCCCAGCTGACGGCGAGCTTGAAATGTTTCAAACCGCCGATAAACCGTTTGGCCGACTTAACGCCTCCGTTTTTCAGTTCGATCGTCATCAACCCGCTGAAACCGCTCATCTGTTTTTTGGCCAGTTGATGATGCGGATGAGAAGGCAGGCCGGCATAGTAAATACGTTTGATTTTAGGATGTTTTTCGAGGAACCGGGCGACGAACAGTCCGGCCTCATTAATCTGTTTCATGCGGGTACCTAACGTACGTAACCCCCTCATCGCTAACCAGGAATCAAGAGGAGACAGTATCCCGCCGAAAAGTTCACGTTCCTCCATATAAATCCGGCTGAGTTTTTTTCGAGGCCCGACGAGAATACCGGCCACAATATCACTGTGCCCGCCGATATATTTACTGACCGAATGCACGACAAACTCCACTCCCATTTTAATCGGTTGCTGATTATAAGGAGTACTCAAGGAATTATCGATAATAGTGGTGATTTTACGACGAC
>DAOWBV010000241.1 GCA_030633885.1 Planctomycetota bacterium | reverse complement strand
TACCATCCGGAACCGTTCCGGGATTAGGATTGCCGATCAAACCAGCACGTCTTTTTTCTTGAAGATGAATAAAGAAACGACACTGAAAAGGATAATATAGATAAAAGGCACCAGCAGACTGCCCAGGACCGCTAATTTTTTACCTGAATCAAAAACTGCTTCTTCTCCGGTCTGCCCCACCCCCAGGAAATCATCGATTATTTTAAACCTCCATGATTCTTCCAGGATCGTCCCGGTCATATCCTGAAAAGTCACGAAATAGTAATCCAGATAATTATTAAAAATATACGGTGCGAGTTGGTCAAAAAGCCCGATCACCAGATAATCCAGCGGCAGATACAAAAGAATGGCCACGGCCACCGCCACACCGGTGTTCTCGATCAGGGTAGAAATAAATAATCCCAGAAAGGCCACACTGATCAAAGGTATTAAAAACATGACCACTGAATAAAAAGTATAGCGGAACATCTCGGCCTTCAGGGCGTATGGCTCGTAATCGGGATAGGTCGGATCCATAATATCGGTAAACCCGTAAAGATAACCGGCCAGGCCTAAACTGATAACCTGGATCAGGCCTGCGATCAAAAGAGCGATCAGAACCAAAGTCAACCCTTTAGCCAGAAAAAATTCACTCCGCCGGAAGGGCCGGCCCAAAACCATCCGCAGGGTCCCGGTGTTGGTCTCATTAGAGATCATCAGACTGCCAAAAATCAATAAGAACAGGACCGCGATCTTAAAACCGTTCAGGCATCCCTTGACCATCGGCTCGAACCCGTTGACAACCGCCGGTGTTTCCAGCTCAGCGTTTTCCGCCGGCGTGATGAGTTTGGGGCTAACAACAGTCAGGACCACGGTCAAAAGAATAATGATCAACGCCAGATAAATAAACTTCTGGCACCGGAGTTTGGAAAATTCGACTAATGTTAAACGAAGGATTCTTCTTACCATAAAATTTAGGCGACCACAAGGGTCGCAGCTACAATGCGATATTTGTTAACTTCCCGTAACCTTCTGTAACGCTTGTAACTATTGTAACCTTTTTAAATTATTTCCAAAAAGTATTCTTCCAGACTTTTTTGCTTCGGCGCGATCTCTAATACTTCGATCTTATTTTTGACCAGTAAATTATTTAATTCCGGTATCTTTTCCACCGGGGCCTTGATCAACCATTCTTCGTCCGCCGGCTTGGCCGATACTTCCCGGCACCAATCCAGCCCGGCCAAAAGTTTAGTCACCGGTTCTGCCGGCCGGGCCCGCAGTTTTATCCGGTCCACCTGACCCTTGACCAGCTCAGACACCGTCCCCTGAACGGCCAGAGTACCCTGCTTGATCACACCCACCCGGTTACAGAGTAATTCTATCTCGTAAAGTAAATGGCTGGAGATCAAGAAAGTCAGTTGATAGGTCTGGTGTAATTGTTTGATCAGGCTCCGGATATCGGTGATCCCCTGTGGGTCGAGCCCGTTGGTCGGTTCATCAAGAATAATGATCTTCGGCTCGCCGTCCTCACGGGTAGTCGGCAGAAGCGCCTGAGCGATCCCGAGCCGCTGCCGCATCCCCTGGGAATAGGCCCGGACCTTATCAC
>DAOWBV010000105.1 GCA_030633885.1 Planctomycetota bacterium | reverse complement strand
AGTATTTTCAGTTCCTCTATGATCAGGACTTTACGCGGGAAGGGTGTGAGCGGATCCGGGCCCGGTTCAAAAACGCCGACCCGGTCCTGGCGGTGACGAGGGAATGATTTTTGTTTTGTTGAATCCCTCCCCCTTTCAGCCAGAGGACTGATCCGTCCTTCGGCGGAGATGGGGGAGGATAGGTGGGGGTGATGAAAGTTGTTTCACCCTCCCCCGACCCCTCCCCTCAAGGGAGGGGAGTCGTTTTGGCTAAGATTTTCAACAGAGCAAATAATTTTAAATAAGCGGATTTAGCGGATTAAACCGATTAATTTATCGTTAATATAAAAAACAATTCGAGTAATCCGTGGAATCAGTGATTTATTTCGTGAATTCCTGATTGAAGGTCCGCTTATGTACGCGTTCGACCATATCACAGGATGATTTCATGTAATCAATGATCTTTTTCCGGTCCCAGTCAGCGTTGCTTTCGATATGGTTTAACAGGTCCGTGATCACTTCTTTCCGACGGTCCATCCGTTTACCGAGTTTTAATTTTTTGAAATCGTATTGCATTTTCCGGGCGGCCTGGAAAACTTTATCGAGTACTTCTTTGCTGTGATGGACACCCGGTTTTTCGATGAGAATAGACCGGACTTCATCAATATCCATGTTAACTGCTTTGGCGACATCGCTCAAATAAGTTTCCATTTTACTTTCCCTCCAAAAAGCCTGAATTACTTTTCTGTTACCACTATAACAAAAATATCAACGGAGGGTCAAGAAAAATTTCATTTAACCGGTGTTTTTCAGTCTCTCGAGGACTCATTTATCTTGATATTCCCAACCAATGGTTTATAGTATAAATAAAAACCGTTGGTTTTATTTATGAAAATATTCACGGGCGTATTAAAAGAGAGCCGGATCAGAGGATAAGACCATGCGGCAGTTAAATAACCGTCAGAATAAATCGTTCCTGTTAAAGAAGAAACCGGTTGTCTGGAAACCGAAACCGATCCGGTTGAAAGGGCGGTCGAAACAACCGGGCAGCCCGGCCGGTCCGGGTAAAAAATGAATACCATGATGAAAAGAATCCTGACATTAATTATTTTTTTCTGTCTGGTATCATCCGTTTTCGCCCGGGACGATTCAACTAAACCCATCGGATTAAAGAATTTTGATATTAAAACCATCGGGTTGAATGGCCGGTTGGAAGATATGCGATTGGTTGACCTGAACCGGGATGGGTTAGACGATTGTTTGCTGGTTTATGTTAAAAAGGGCGCGGTGCCGGTCCGTTACCTGGCCGTACTTTTCCAAAAACCAACCGGTTTCAGCCGTAAGGTGGATCAGGCCTGGGTCGCGGCGACCGAAGCGACGGTGCTGGTGGTGGGTGATTATCATCCGGCGGCCGGCATTGAGATCGGGTATCTGACCGGGCGGGAATTCAAGTGTTACACTTTAGCGAACACCGGCCCCGTTCCGGCTTTTGATCCGGTCCCGAAAAAAATCGCGGATATGCCGTCGTTGTTAAAATATCCCCAGGCCGATTCGTTGCCCCTGTCGTCCTATTCGGTGGACCTGGATAACAATGGCTGGCCGGACTTGATCGTACCCCAATTAACCGGGTACCGGATATATTTTCAGTCACGTCAGGATTCCACGGTGCAATGGGCGGACTGTCTCATCCCTTTGACCAACCGGACCGAAGCCGAAGAGAAGAATTCGAGTTTCGTGACTCTGACGCGGACACTGCCGAATTTTCAGGTAGTCGATTTTAACGCGGACCATTTAAAAGATCTGATCATTTTCCGGAACGCGACGCTTTTTTATTATTTACAGCAGGCGGCCGAGCCGGCCAAACGTTTTACCCCGCAGCCGAACGGCCGGTTCCAACTGAAATTTTTGCAGAAGGAATTAAAGGCCAACGAACTGGCCACGGCCGAGGCGATTTTTACCGACATTGACGATAACGACCTGTCGGACCTGGTTATTTTCAGCCTGCGCGGGAAACTGGAAGACCTGAGCAAGCTGACCACCCGGATATTTATCTGGCGGACGCCGCTGATCAGGATCGGCGACTCTTGCCCGATCCTTTCGGAGACACCTCACCAGATCATTAATCTTAAGGGGATCTGTCCCTCACTGCGGTTGACTGATGTGAACGGGGACGGGTTCCAGGACCTGGTGACTTCTTCTTTCCGGACGGACATGAAATCCAACTTGCAAAAAGTATTGTTACGGTACGTCAAATTGAACTATCAGGTTTATTTATTCCAGCCGGGAAAGAACAAATTTCCCCGGACGGCGGATTACGATCGCAATATGAATTTCCCGATGAGCCTGGTTGGCCGCGGTAAAAAATATTTTTCCCATATTTACCTGAAGGATGACCTGAATAATGACGGCCGGATCGATTTGCTGCGGGTATCCGGTCCGCACAAAAAACGGGGGGTGCTGACCATTAATAAAGGTTACCCGGCCGAAAAATTGCGGAATAAAAACGGGATCGGTTTCGAGAAGGACGAATACCTGCGTTACCCGGTCCGGATCCCCCAGCGGGTTTTAGTCGAAGACTTGAACCGGGATAAGAAGAAAGATATTATTCTGGTTTACCGTTCCCGGTTGATCATATTAATGTCAAAATAGTGAACGAAAGTATTCAAACAGGGACTTGGACGAGATCTATAAGAGATTCTTAATTAAGGATAATTTAAGACATAGGGATTTCAAAGTTGTAGCGGAGACCTTTAGGTCTCCATAGTAATTATGGAAACCTCCCCGAAAGCTTTCGGGGCGCTACATTTGATGTTGCCAAGCGTCAGCGAGGTTTAACTTAAAGGTCCCTGTGAAAAAGGATGAATAATGGAAATAAAGATTTATTATGAGGACACGGATTGTGGCGGCGTGGTTTATTACGCTAATTACCTGAAATATTTCGAACGGGCCCGGACGGAATATCTGGCTGAGCAGGGGATGCATCCGCGGGACCTGCAGGCCCGGGGCATTTTTTTCATGGTGGCGACGGCTAATTTGAAGTATCATGCCCCGTCCCGGTACGGGGAAGTACTGGTCATTGATACCCGGATCTCCGGAGTCGGCCAGGCTTCTTTCACATTTATCTATAAGGTGACCGAAAAGAAGAGCCGGCGTTTGATCGTGGAGGGGGAGACCAAGATGGTAACGGTTGATACCAACCAGAAATTAAAAAGACTGGAGCAGTCTTTAAAAGAGCAGCTGCAGAAAAAATAATTTAGCGTCCCTAACATTTTGAAGTAGCTGCGACCCTTGTCCGCCTTAGGACGGACTCGTCCTCTGGCGAGTGGTCGCCTCTGCCTCGCCGGCAGGCGGGTGTAGAAGCGGGGGCAAGCCCCGCAGCTACAACAATTCATTTTGATAGAAGCTTTTTAAAACAGGAAATTTAATTTTATACCAGCGAAAATAACAAAGCTTGCGGTGGTTGATTGTTTCGGGATCCTTTCGGATAAGAATATTCGCCGTTACCTGGAACTCGGTTGCGACGTGAAGGGGCTGGGCCGGGGTCATATTCAGCGGATCCGGAAAGAAGTGCGGAGCAAGCCCGACGCTAACGTTATAGTTTATTAGTTAAGTTAATCCGGTGGCGGCGGAATAAATTTTTCTTTCATCATCAATTGGGTCGCGTCATGGGCCCTTTTGATGATGGTCTGGGATTTTTGGAAAAGGTCTTCTTTGGATAATTTTATCCGGGCGACACCCTGTTCGATCGCTTTCATTCCCACCGCGACCGCTACCCGGGGATAGACTTCCCATTCATCCATGGTCGGGATCAGATAATCTTCGTTAATACCTTTATCTTCAGCGCATTTCGCCAACTCACGCGCGGCGGCAATACACATTTCATCGGTGATGGTGGTCGCCCGTACATCGAGGGTGCCGCGGAAGATACCCGGGAACCCGAGCGAATTATTTACCTGGTTCGGGAAATCGGACCGGCCGGTGGCGACGATCCGGGCGCCGGCTTCCTTCGCTTCCCAGGGCCAGATCTCCGGGATCGGGTTGGCGCAGACGAAGACGATCGAATCCTTGGCCATCAACTTGATCCATTCTTTTTTGATCGTGTCCGGACCGGGTTTGGAGAGGGCGATCAGGACATCGGCGTCTTTCATCGTTTCCGGGATACCGCCCTGGATATTGGCGCCGTTGGTTTTCCGGCACATCTCCCACTTTTCTTTGAATTTTTCTTTCAGTTCGGTCCGCCCCTTATGCAACGTGCCTTTGGTATCGGTCATGACGATTTTCTGCGGGTCGCAGCCGGCGGTGATCAGGACGCGGGCGATACAGATATTGGCCGCGCCGGCCCCGATCATGGCGATTTTGACTTTGTTTATCTCTTTGCCGACCAGTTTAACGGCATTGATCATACCGGCCACGGTGACGGCGGCCGTGCCCTGTTGGTCGTCGTGCCAAACCGGGATCTTCATTTCTTTACGGAGAGTGTCCAGGATCCGGAAACATTTCGGCTGGGCGATGTCTTCCAGGTTGATCCCGCCGAAGGTCGGCTCCAGCCATTTGACCGCCTGGATCAGGTCGTCCGGGTCGGTGATCCGCAAACAGATCGGGAAGGCGTCCACCCCGCCCAGATATTTAAAAATGAGGGCTTTGCCTTCCATGACGGGCAGGGCCGCTTCCGGACCGATGTCACCCAGGCCCAGGACGCGGGTACCGTCCGAAACGACGGCGACCGAATTCCATTTATTGGTATGTTCAAAAACCTTTTCCGGGTTTGCCTGAATATCTTTACAGGGTTTGGCCACGCCGGGAGTATACCAGATGGCAAAATCGTTCAGGTCGCGGATACAACATTTGGGAGTGACCTCGATTTTTCCTTTGTAAAAAGGATGGAGTTTCATGGCGTCCTCAGCGGGCTTTTCTGCCCGGGCGATTAATTCAGCGGTGTTCAGTTGTTGTTTTGTCATTTTCTTTCCTTTGTGAAAAATTGCACTTAAAAAAACAAAAAATAAGTATTTATTTTTTCCCCTTGGATTCTTTATTTTTTCGCTTTGTTATTTTCATGCCGAGATCGACATATTTCCCCTGGTGGCCGATGACCGCTATTTTTTTCAGCAATATCCGGTCGTGGGTGCCGATACCGATCGTATTGATCCGGATTTTTTCATCCCCCAGTTCTTTTTTAATTTGTTCGCAGTAAACGGCTCGCTGGTCTTCCGGCATCAGCTGCGAGCCGGAATTGATGGTTGGCCAGCCATCCGTCAGAAAAAAAAGTTCGTAACCACCATCATCTTCTGTTTTTTTCTTTCCCGTTCTTATTCGACGGTCTTTTTTTTTGTCCGTGGCTATTTCCAGTGATTTTAATAAGGCGCTGAAAAAGCCGTCGGTGCCGCCCCAGGGTTCCAAATTTTCGATTTGGCGGATAAATTTCTTCTTATTCTTTTTAGTGGCCGGGAGTAAGTTTTCCTTGAGTGGCTTGGCTTCCAGATCATAGGTGATGACGGTCAGCCAGGTTTCTTTATTCAGGGATTTAATTGATTCAATGAGTTCCGCTTTGGCTAGATCTAATTTGGTGTTTATTTTTGACCAATCAATGCTTTCGCCGGCGCGGCGGCTCTTTTTTTTCTTCTTTTTTGCTTTTCCATCGCCGGACGCCGGGGTCGCTTCGCTGGTGACGTTTCGTAATTTCTTAGCTTCTTCTTTTGACGCCTGATCAAGGGGATCATTCATGCTGTGAGTCGTATCAATAATAAAAATTATCCGATGAGCTTTTAAGTTGACCCCATAGTATTTAACGGCTTGAGTTTGGTCGGGTTTTTTGTTTGAATCGGCGCCGGCGAATTGGTGCCAACCGGTGGTGGCCATGATCGGGCCGGCTAATAAAAGCAAAAATATCAGGCGGCTGATCAGTTTATTCGGATAAAAAAAGCTCATATTTATTTTTTTAATCAAGATATATCCCTTGCCCTAATCATACTACTTGACGGGTGTATTTTCAAGTTAAATTCGGCCGGTTGATGAGGAATAATTTTCGGTAGCTGTCCGGATAGACCGGGTGATAACATTCAGGAGTTTTTTTAGTTCGGGGATGGTTATGCTCAAGGGTGGCATCAGAATGATCACATCGCTCAGCGGTCTCAAGATCACGCCGTGTCGCCGGGCGGCCAGGATGACCCGGTGACCGATCCGCCGGCCGGCCGGGAATGGTTTTTTGGTTGTTTTGTTCTGGACCAGTTCGATCCCGACCATCAAGCCGCATTGACGGATGTCACCAACGTGGGTCAGCTGATAGAATTTTCGGAGGTTTTGCCGTAAAAATTTTATTTTCGGCGATAATTTTTTCAGGACCTGTTCCTGTCTAAAGATTTTCAGGTTAGCCAGAGCGGCGGCGCAGCCGAGGGGATTGCCGGTATACGTGTGGCCGTGAAAAAATGTTTTCTGGCTGGCCGGGCTTCCCAGGAACGCCCGGAATATTTTTTCAGTGGTCAGAGTGGCGGCCAGGGGCAGATAACCACCGGTGATCCCTTTGGACAGGGTCATGATGTCCGGTTTGACTTTTTCGTGTTGACAGGCGAACATTTTACCGGTCCGGCCGAAACCGGTGGCTACCTCATCGGTGATCAACAGAACATTATATCGGGTACAGAGCTGTCTGATCCTTCGCAAGAACCCGGGCGGTTGGGTGATCATACCGCCGGCGCCCTGGATGAGGGGTTCGATCACCAGCGCGGCCAGTTGCCGGTGATGTTTTTTCATTACCCGCTCGATTTTTTTTAAACATACTATTTGACAATCCTTTTCCAACGAGGATAAACCTTGTTGTCTGCCATGTTTTGCTGGTAGCCAACGACCTTTATAGTCGTTGATATTTTTTTGATACGGGCATCGATAACAATAGGGTGACGGTAAATTGATAGCTTTAAAAAGAAGCGGCCGGTAGATCCGGTGGAATAATTTAATCCCGCCTAAACTGACTGACCCGATCGTATCTCCGTGATAAGCGCTGGAGAGGGTTAGGATTTTAGTTTTGCGTCTTGCGTCTTGTGTCTTGCGTTTTATTTGTTGCCAGTATTGAAAAGCGATTTTCAGGGCGATCTCCATGGCCGTCGATCCGTCATCGGAATAGAATACCCGGGTCAGATTAACCGGGGTGATCCGGATCAATTGTTCGGCCAGTTCGATAGCGGTCGGATGTGAGAGGCCCAGCATGGTCGAATGGGCGATCTGGTT
>DAOWBV010000207.1 GCA_030633885.1 Planctomycetota bacterium | reverse complement strand
GCAGGCCTGATTTGGTCTTGTGTAATTAGTATTATAATCAGTGGAGATAGGTATGAAAAAGTTTATTTTATGCGTAATTATTTTTATACTGGCGTTCGCCCGGCTTTCCGCGGCTGATTTTTTCAAGGAGGCCAAGCGGAACTTGAATGCGGCTTTGAAGTCCGGTAATGTCGAGCAAGTCAGAAAATCAGCTGATCAGGTCGCCGTGGCTAACGATAAAAATGCCTTTAAGTTTCTAAAGACGCGATTAAGAGCTGTGAATAAAATCAATGACGGGGTTTACTGGGCGTTGCTTAATGCTATTGGGCGCTTTAACAATAGCGAGGTGCTGGACGAGATAGCGGAATTCATCCTGAAAAATAAAAAATCTTCTCTGGGGCAAGACGCTCTTTTTATCATGAAGTCAAAACATTCAAACAAAGTCCTGAATTTGCTTAAAACAGTTCTGGGAGACGGGACGGATGAATTACGAATTTTAGCTTTGGAGCACCTGGGTGTGATCCAAACAAAAGAATCTGTTAAAACGATAATCAATTTTTTGGCGACGGTTGATTTAGAAAAGAAACCACTTGTCATCGAAAAAGCTTCAGAGATTTTGTATTCTTTAACGGGCAAAAATATGGGTTCAGACACGGAAAGCTGGATGAAGTGGTGGAGTGAAAACAAAGACCGGTCAGATGATATTGTCGCTAAGCCCGCGACCGCCCGCGGGAATACCGGTACCGTTGTCGACTACCTGGATTATTCCCGGTCCGTCAGTTACGTTGATCTTAAAAAGATCCCGCCTGATAAGATCATTGTGGTTACCGGTGATTGTCCCAGGTGCTCGGAAAATAAGAAGACCAAGGTCTCGCATGATTTTGATCGTATCCAGAAGGTTCTGGCGGAGATGCAGATACCTCACACGACCGTCCCGAAAAACGACTTCAACCGGAATTCGTATAAACTTGATGATAAGATAATGATATTATTCAATTGTAATTTTTTCAAACGACACTGTGCTTGTCCTACCTGCGAAACTGGCAGTAAATCTGCTGAACGAACTTTTCAATGCGTGGGTTGCGAGGAGCATGACCATTACGAGAATATTTTAAGCAATGAGGCCATTAAGAAAATTCAGGATTATGTTTCCCGGGGCGGTTATATTTTTACCGAAGATTGGGTGATAGAAGAGGTGCTGGAACGGGCGTTCCGGGGTATTATCAGACACAGTAAATATCATCCGGCCAGCAATGTTACTATCCTGCCAAGTCGGGGAGGCAGTACCCATCCCTATCTCAAAGGGGTTTTTGAGCGTCCGGCGAGCCAGGTAAATAATAAAAGCGGCGCCGGAGCAACGCAGGCGGTTAAACTTGCGTTAAAAGTGGGTGAAGGAAAATGGAAGATCGATGAAGACAGTCCGGATATCGTTGTCCAGAACCCCAAGTTGGTTGAGGTTCTTATGGTCGCTCCGGAGCTTGTTGACAAAAAAACAGCCGGGGCCAACGGTGTGGTCGCGGTGACGTTCAGTTATGATCAGGGTCGGCGAATGGTCTCGACGGGCCGGGGTAAAAAAGTCAACTCTGGCGGTCGGGTCCTGCATGTTTTAAGTCATTTCGGTAAACAGGATGTGAATGATGATGAGCTTGCCCTCCAGAATCTCCTGCTGAATTTCTTGATTGAAGCCGGCCGGAGCGGCGGTCCGACGAAAAACAAAAAATAGTTAATACGGAATAACTAAAAAACATACCCCGGCGGCGATCCTCTTGTTAAATGACCAACATCGCGTCGCCATAACTATAAAACCGATATTTTCTCTTGATCGCTTCCTGATAAGCGTCTAAGACTTTCGGTCGACCGGCCAGAGCCGAAGCTAAGACCAGCGGCGTGCCTTTGGGTAGATGGAAATTGGTGATCAAAGCATCCACTAATTTAAATTGATAGGGGGGGCGGATAAAAAGATCCGTCCAGCCCCGTAACAAACTGCCGCGGCCGAGATTTTGACGGACCGAATGGGCATTATCCGGGTGAGCCAGGGATAAGCCGGTATATCCGGAGATCGTTTCCAGTACCCGGCAGACGGTCGTGCCGACTGCGAAAACACGTTTCTGAGCTATCTTGGCTTCCGTAATTGATTTGATCGCTTCCGGCCGTACTTCAAAATACTCGCTGTCCATCCGGTGATTTTCCAAAAGATCGCTTTTTAATGGTTTAAACGTACCGATGCCGACATGCAGCGTGATAAAAACGATCCGAACACCTTTTTTTCTGATCCGATCCAGAAGCGGGCGGGTGAAATGCAACCCGGCCGTCGGGGCGGCGATCGCTCCGGTCGTTTGCGCGTAAACGGTTTGGTAACGTTTTTTATCCTCGGTTTTAAGCCGGTCCCCTTTTTTCGGCCGTTTAATGTAGGGCGGCAGGGGAGCCTTACCGATTTTATTTAATAAAGGAAGGATGTTGGTTTGGTTGAATTTTACCAGCCAACGGTCAACCTGTCGCTTGATTAACCGGCCGGATAATTTTTTTCCAAATGATAAAGTTTCATTTATTTGTAATTTACCTCGACTGTTTAAAAATACTTCCCAAGTAGTAGGTTCTTTTTCGGCAATCAGAAGTAATTCAATTAAACCACCAGTGGCGCGTTGCCCGATTAATCTGGCCGGGAATACCTTAGTATCGTTTAAAACCAGGGTGTCACCCGGTTGGAAATACTTAATGATCTGCGAAAATTTGCGGTGTTCCCGTTGACCGGATTTCCGGTGCAGGACCATCAGTTTTGACCGGTCGCGCTGTTTCAGTGGTTGCTGCGCGATCAGTTCGCGCGGTAGATCATAATTGAATAATGAAGTTTTCACGGTCCAAGAATACCAAAAAAAATAAACTCCAACAATATAAATATTAGTAATTACTTGAGGGGTCGGGGAGTTTTTTTACGTAACTTCTTATCCTGCAAGGGAGTATTCGAGGTTGTCTCAACCTCGAATTGCGAAAAGTACCCCAGATTGAGACAATCTGGGGTACTCCGTAGTGACAAAAAACTC
>DAOWBV010000148.1 GCA_030633885.1 Planctomycetota bacterium | reverse complement strand
TGATGTATTACGCTCTCGAATTCTTCGTTCGCTCCTGGCCGTGGTTGGCTGCGTCGCGGTGGCATTTATTTTGCACTAAAAAGTAATGTACATTATTCGCCAGCCTCACTTCTCCGCTTTAAAAAATACCGCTCTGAAAGGGGCCAAGCTTAAGATAATAACCTACCCGGAAGCTTTTCTGGTTCCTTTTAAAGCTTCACTGATCGCCGGCCTGATTATAGCTTCGCCTTATATTTTGTATCAGGTTTGGAAATTCATCAGTGCCGGATTATTTCCGCGCGAAAGAAAATATCTTATTCTTTACGCGCCCTTTTCCCTCATTTTGTTTGCGACCGGCGCGATCTTCGGTTATTTTGTTTTTATTCCGATGGTTCTGGAAATACTGGCAAAATTTATTGACCCGGCTTTTTATGATCCGATGATCCGGTTAAATGATTATTTCTCTTTATTTATAATGATGACTTTGATGCTGGGTATTGTTTTTGAAATTCCGTTGATGATGCTTTTTTTTACCCACATTGGGGTGGCCTCACCCAGGGTTTATTTGTCTTATTATAAAATGGTTATTTTAGGTTCATTTGTTCTGGCCGCCATGATTACCCCGGATGGTAACCCGATTAATCAGAGTATCATCGCCGCCTTGCTTATATTTTTGTATATGACGGGTGTTTTACTTTCGTTTTTATTCTTTCGTAAGCGTAATCCCGGTAATAATCAGTAATTTGAGTTTTCAAAACGTAACATTAAAAAGTGCCTAAGGGAGATTGATGTGGTCGGTAAAGTCTTGTTGGCATATTCAGGTAGTTTGGATACGGAGATTTGCTTGCACTGGTTGAAAGCCGTCAAAGGTCTTCATGTTACTTCTTTGCTGGTTAATGTCGGGCAATATGAATATCTTCCGTCTCTGGGTGAGTTGTCATTAAAGCTGGGAGCCAAATCTGCCCGGATCAGTGACTTGCGACATCTTTTTGTTAAAAATTTTATTTGGCCGACCCTCAAGGCTAATGCCCGGTATGAAACCGGTTATTTATTAAGTGCGGCTTTGAACCGACCGCTCATCGCGTCTGAACTGGTTAATATTGCCCTGGATGAAGGTTGCGACTACGTGGCGCACGGTTCGCGCGGTATCGGGAATGATCATGTTCGCTTTAATAATTGCATCAAATCTCTGGCGCCGGATTTACCGATCCTGACGCCTTTGCCGGAGCTGAAGTTACAGTCCGTTCAGGATGATATTAAATATGCCCGCCAGCATCATATCCCTTTGCCGGATATGAAGCAGATGATCTATCATATTGAATATAATCTTTGGGGAACGAATATCCAGCTGGGTCTTTTGTCCAAGGATAACTGGTCCGATCCGCCGCGGGCGACTTATCTGATGACCACGCCGTTGATGGAAACACCTGATAAACCAACTGAGATCGAAGTCGGTTTTCGGCAGGGTATCCCGGTCAGTTTGAACGGTCAGGCTTGCCCTGAATTGGAGCTGATCGATACCCTGAATAAAATCGGTGGTAAAAACGCTATTGGTCGGATGGAGTTGATCGAGAATAAGATCTCCAGCCAAAAATCACGAGAGATTTATGAATCGCCGGCCGCGACGATTTTATATGCTGCTCATTCGGCGTTAGAAGAAGTCGTTTTGCCTAAGGACTTATTGCATTTCAAGAATTGTTTTTCTCAGAAGTACGGTGAGTTAATTTATAACGGCGAATGGTTTTCGCCGACGCGCGAAGCGCTGGATAAGTTTTTTGATCAGACGCAGGAAAAAGTCACCGGTTTAATTAAAATGAAATTGTTTAAGGGGAATATCCAGATCGGCAAGCGCAGTTCATCCTTTATTTTGAAAGGATGATTTTTGGCCGGGCGCGTTACCCGGTTTGGCTGGTATGAAAATCGAGATAATCAATACTGGTTCGGAATTATTTTTTGATCAGATTGTTAATAGTAACCTGACTTTTATCAGCAATAATCTTTTGACGCGTGGTCTTTTTGTTTCTTTTCAGACGACGGTCCCGGATGATTTGCTGCGGCAGGTCGAGGTAATCAAGACGGCTTGTCGGCGGAGTGATACGGTTATCATTACCGGCGGGCTTGGTCCGACCGCCGATGATTTGACTCGCCTGGCGATCAGCCGGGCCACCGGACGATCGTTGTTCTGGAATTCTCAGGCCGAAGGTTCGCTCGTTAAATTTTTCAAGAAGTTGGGTCGCCCGATCTCGCCAGCTAATTTTTCCCAGGTCTATCTGCCGCGGTCAGCCCGGGCTTTGCCGAACCGGTTGGGGACAGCGCCCGGGTTCTGGTTAAAAATAAGAAAAAAGAATATTATTGCATTGCCCGGGGTGCCTTTTGAATTGCGGCCGATGTTTACCGGGCAGGTCCTGCCGCGTTTGGTTCGGGGTCGGCGCCCTAAGCAAAGACCGGCCGAAAAAAAACTGCGTGTTTTCGGTATTACTGAATCGGCTCTGGCTGATCAGATCACTGACGCGTTAAGCGGCCTGACCGATAAATTGGATATCGGTATTACGGTTGGTTCCGGTGGGGTGATCACCGTCCGTTTGCTGGTCCGTTCCGGCCCAGTTCTTCCGGCCCGAAAAATCATTCAAAAAGCCCAATCATTGCTGGTTAAAAAATTAGGAGTATTAATTTTTGGCCGGGCTGATGATTTATTGGAAGATGCGGTTGGTCGATTGCTTCTGAAAAAGTCATTGACCGTGGCGGTGGCCGAATCGTGTACCGGCGGTTTGGTTACTCACCGGTTGACGAATGTGCCTGGGATTTCGCGTTGTTTGAAAGAAAGTATTATTTGCTATGATAATCGCGCGAAGATCAAGAGATTGAATATTCCGCCGCGCCAGTTGAAAAAATACGGGGCCGTCAGCCCCGAAGTGACGCGGTTGATGGCCAAGAATGTGACCCGATCCCAGAAGACCCGGGTGGGTTTGGGGATTAGCGGTATTGCCGGGCCGGGCGGGGGTACCGCGAAAAAACCGGTTGGGTTAGTTTATGTTGCTTTATTTTTTAAAGGACTGATGACCGTTGAAAAATATAATTTCCGGGGACCCCGGGAGATTATCAAGGAACGGGCTGCCTCCATGGCTTTGAACTTGTTAAGATTACATTTGATTGATGATTAATGGAACTCAAGTTTGTCCCGGTTTTACCGGGGTCTGAAGAGTCGGGGGTGTAATTAGTTAGGATGTTAAAGACGATGTTGAGTAAAAAATGGTATTATTCGCCTCCAGATTATAAATTACAACGAATCCTATCAGATAGTTTGGGCTTTTCGCCGGTGACTGCCCAATTACTTATTAACCGCGGCGTGCGAACTGTGGCTGACGCCAAGCAATTTTTGCAGCCCCAACTAAGTTCCTTAAGTGATCCTTTGGAAATGGCCGGTATGAAAAAAGCCTGTCAACGGATCGATCAGGCCTTGCAGAAAAACGAAAAAATAATTATTTACGGTGATTATGATGTGGACGGTGTTGTGGGCACCGTTTTATTGGTTAATCTTTTTAAGCTGATGGGCCGATCGGTTGATTTTTATATCCCGCATCGGATTGAAGAGGGATACAGTTTGAACCGTCAGGCGATCGATAAATTTATTAAGGATAAAGTTGATTTGGTCGTTACCGTTGATTGCGGTGTTTCGAGTATTGACGAAGTTACTTATGCTCAAAAGCAGGGGTTGGATATAATTGTGACCGATCATCACCGGTGCGGTGCCAAGTTACCGGAAGCGGTCGCTGTTATTAATCCCATGATTGCGACTGCGGGAAATGAGGTTCGGCCTCTTTCGGGCGTGGCCGTTGCTTTCAAGCTTGTCTGGGCGATTACCCAGGGTTTTTCCAGCGCTAAAAAATCTTCCCGTGAGTTTCATGATTTCTTGATGGAGTCCATGTCTTTGGTCGCACTGGGGACGATCGCGGATGTTACACCGTTGACTTTCGAGAATCGGATTCTGACATCTTATGGTTTACAGTCACTGGCCCAGACAAAGATTCCTGGACTGAAAGCCCTGATGGAGCAATGTCGTTTGCGGGGCACGAATATTATTACTTCGGACATATCGTTTCGGATCGCCCCGCGCCTGAATGCCGGTGGTCGGTTAGGTTCTGCCCGGATGTGCGTGGAGCTTTTTTTGTCTTCTTCTGAACAGAGGATCGAAGAAATTATTAATGATTTGGAGGGTGCCAATCGCCGGCGCCAGAAGATCCAGAAGGAGATACTT
The DNA here is from genome assembly GCA_030633885.1 of Planctomycetota bacterium. GTDB lineage: Bacteria > Planctomycetota > MHYJ01 > JACQXL01 > CAKKQI01 > DAOWBV01. Next base: position 689 of record DAOWBV010000148.1, on the reverse strand, counting down.
AAGGATGTCCAGATGCGGGTCGAAGTGGAGTGTGATCTGGAACGGGAAAAGGTGATTGTTCTGGCCGGGAAAGACTGGCATCCCGGTGTAATCGGGATCGTCGCGGCCAGGATCGCGGAAGAATATTACCGGCCGACGTTTTTGATTTCTTTGATGGGCGAATCAGGTAAGGGTTCCGGTCGGTCTATCCCGTCTTTTCATTTGTATGATGCTTTGGCTGGTTGTCAGGAATTGCTGATTTCTTTTGGTGGTCACGCTTACGCGGCCGGAGTGGAGATAGATCAAAAGATGGTTCCGCGATTAAAGGAAAAACTCGATCAACAGGCCCGGAAACAATTGAGCCCGGAAGATTTGATCCCGACTTTGGGGATTGACGCCGAGATACCTTTTGTGGCTATTAACCGTCCTTTATTGGGCGAGATTGCTCACCTAGCCCCGTTTGGTGAATCAAATCCGGAGCCGGTATTTTCCACTTCGAAAATAGAAGTAGCCGGCACGCCGAAGTTAATGGGTCGAAATAATAACGATCTTGCCTTTTTTGCAAAACAGCAGAATCAGACTTTTCGAGCCGTCGGTTTCAGAATGGGCGGTCTCATGGACGCGTTGCTCAATTCGGAAGGCAAAGATATCAGTATCGTTTACAATTTAAAATTAAATCGTTGGCGAGGCGAAGAAAGTATCGAGTTGAT
>DAOWBV010000190.1 GCA_030633885.1 Planctomycetota bacterium | reverse complement strand
TTTTCCCTCGGTCAACAAAAATGCTATGTCGAACAAAAAATATGTTATGGTTGCGGGATATGCCAGACTGCCTGTCCCAAAAAAGCCGTAACGCTTACCGAACGCGTCCGAATCCCGGCCTTAGCCCGAGAATGGTGATTGGGACACCATCAAAAATGAAGCTCCCCTCAGTCCCGACGTTCTGTATCTCTTTGTCACGTAAAAGGTTATCGGGTTCTGACATAATGCCATTAAGTTAAGCTTGTAGCTGCCCGCCTTAGGCGGACCCATGGTATTTTTACGCATTATATTTGATTTTGGCGACAATAAAGGTCGCAGCTACAGCAGAAAATCGTTATTTTGGCTTAACTTAACGGCATTAGTTCTGACACTATTACTACTCTTACCATTTATAAAATATGAAAAATACCGCGACGATAATCAGGGCAAACCCGACCAGGTAATTCCATTTTAAAGCTTCCTTAAGGTAAAAAACCGAGAACCCGCAAAAGATGACCAGGGTAATAACCTCTTGAATGGTCTTTAATTGCACGGCAGAAAAACGGGCATGGCCGATCCGGTTAGCCGGCACATGAAAACAGTATTCCGCGAAAGCGATCCCCCAGCTGATAGCAATAACGATCCAGAGCGGGGAAGTCTTATATTTCAAGTGCCCATACCAGGCAAAGGTCATAAAAAAATTGGATATGGTTAAAAGTATGATGGTGGTCACTTTTAAGGGGGAAGCAACAGATATACCATTTCCGTTTACCCCTAACCGAATAGGGCCCCCTGCGCCACCATGAAGTACATTGACTTCATGGCAGGCATTGGGTATAAAGCAAGCCCCGCAATATGATACAAAAGAAAATTTGCCGTTTTGAAATAGTTTGACAACAAAAAATATTTTATCTATAATGCTATTTAATTAACCGGTTGAGCATCTTAATCAATGTCAAATATAAAACTTGATGAGCTACTAATCTCTTTGTCCCGGGCGCTGGACCTGTTATCACCCAAAGTCTCCGAGCATCACCACCGGGTAACCCTGATCGCCATGCGCCTGGGCGAAGGACTGGGATTAAGCGAAGAAGACCGGGTGAAATTATTCCGGACCGCCCTGTTCCATGACATCGGAGTCGTCACTTCCAAAGACAAATTAATGATCATGGATTTCTTTTATACCGCCTCTTCGGCCCATACCGCTTACGGCCGGACCCTCCTGAACGAATCGTCCTTTTTTACTGATATCTCTGACCTGGTCTTCCATCATCACGACCGCTGGCTGGGTCCGAATAAATCAGAGGTGATCAAAGACGATATACCGCTGATCAGCCAGATCGTCGGCCTGGCCGACCGGATCGAAGTTCTGCTGACCAGCGATAAATACATTCTGATCCAGCAGGAACCGATCCTGAAAAAAATATCCGAATTTACCGGTACCTGGTTCAATCCGAAACTGATCGAACAACTCAAAAAATCTTCCCGGCCGGAATATTTTTGGCTGGACCTTTCCGACCGTTTCCTGCACGAAAAAGTGGAAGCCCTGGCGCCCGGAAAAGAAGTTTATCTTTCACTCGACGATGTTTTAAGTATCGTCCAAATATTCACGTTACTGGTCGACAACAAAAGCCGTTTCATGAAAACCCATTCGCAGAGTGTTCATGAACTGACCATGAAATTAGCCGCGGCCCGTAATTTTAACGATGAAGACCTGAAAAAAATAAAAATCGCTTCCCTGATGCACGATCTGGGCAAGTTATCCATCCCGGACGATATCCTGGAAAAACCAAGTGTCTTAACGAAAGAAGAATATAATATTATCAAAAGGCATCCTTATTACACCTGCCAGATCATAAGATCAGTTAAAGGACTGGAAGAGATCAGCCATTGGGCGTCAACGCACCATGAACGGCTGAACGGCAGCGGCTATCCTTTTAAACTTAAAGGTGATGATGTTCCCCTGGCGGCCCGGATCATTGCCGTGGCTGATGTCTTTACCGCTCTGCACGAAGACCGGCCCTACCGGAAAAAACTGCCTAAAGAACAAGCCATCCGATTATTGGAACAACAAGCCAAGCAGGAATTACTTGACGGGGAGATCGTGGAAACCCTGAAAAAAGTGATTGCTGATTAGGGCCTCTATCAAAAAAACAGGTAGCTGCGACCCTTGCGGTCGCCCAATCTGGCTAACACAGGACTTAGAAGCGGGGACAAGCCCCGCAGCTACAACAATTCATTTTGCTAGACGCGTTTAGGAATGAACCACCACGGTCAGCAAACCGGCCAGTAACCAGATCAAAAAAAATATAACGAAAAGACAACACGTCAATACTATCGGAAACAACAAAATAAACAACAAGCACCCGTAAGCCCTTAATTTACCGATCAGATTCCCGATCGGACCGGGCAGTAACCGCTCAAAGATCCACGACCCATCCAGCGGCGGTATCGGGACCAGGTTAAGCATCGTCAACCCCACGTTAAGGACCAGGCCGATCTTACATAACTGCAGGCAGGAACTCCAGAACAGATCCAACCCGGAACCGCTGATCCTGACAAAGCGGAACCAGTCGGTCAGGTAAGCCACTTCCACCTCCGGCAACAAATTGATCAGACAACCCCCGATAACCAAACCGGTAAAAAAAAGAAAAGCCAGGATAAAATTACTCGCCGGCCCGGCCAAGGAGACCAGCAGTTGGGTTTGCGGCGGGTTGGCGGTCCGGCGCGCGTTAACCGGCACCGGCTTGGCCCAACCCAGAATAAAACCCCCGGTCAACCAGGTCGCCATCGGTAAAATAACCGACCCGAAAAAACTCACATGGCGCAAAGGGTTCAGGCTGATCCGTTTTTTTTCGTAAGCGGTCGGGTCACCCCGCCAGTAAGCGATCAAGCCATGGGCGCTTTCGTGCAGGATCACCGAAAAGATCAAAACAATAAAAAATAATAACCGGAAACTAACGCTCGGTCTTTCTAAACCGTCCATCCTTTTCCAGAAATCGCCGAATGAAAGGAACCTGACCAGGGGATCATTGATCAGATTCATCCAGGCCAGGATACCGGCGATCACGCCGATGAGCATGATCACGGCCGCGCCCCAGAGCAATATCCGTTCATGTCGGGCGGATTCTTCACGTGGGCATGATCTTAAGGCCATGACCAGCAGGATAACGGCGGGAAAAATCACCAATACGCCCAAAAACGGCACCATGGTCACGACCGCCAGGATCAGAGTGATGATGGCCACTTTTCGGACACGCGGGTGATCGCCGCTTACTTCGGAAGTAATATCGATGACCGGTCCCTGATGAAATGACGACCCGGTCATCCGTTCCGGGTCTAAATATTCCCTATTTTCTTTTTCGTTTTCGTTCATTTTTTATTTATCCGTTTAATCAGTAATTCAATTTTTATATCATAAAAGGAGTGGTAAAGCAATTAATTTGACAAGCCGATAATAATCTGGTATATAGAATTTGTGACTTGTCCGATTTCACTTGTATCTTGTCACTTACGACTTGTAACTTTAATTATGGTGGGTGTAGCTTCAGCATTCAGCCGAAGGACTGATCCGT
>DAOWBV010000089.1 GCA_030633885.1 Planctomycetota bacterium | reverse complement strand
GGTTCGCCATCGCAGGAGTTGGATATTTCCCAATTCAATCAGATCCGGCAGTCAGCGGAGCGATATGGTATGCCGGTGATCATGTGGTCTTATCCGCGGGGCCGGGCGATCGAGGCCAAAGGAGGGAAAAACAGTGTTTACGCGGTAGACTATGCGGCTCGTGTCGCGTGTGAACTCGGGGCTGATGTGGTTAAATTAAATATGCCGGAATTCAAAGAGGATCAAAAAGCGCAGTATCCGAAAGCTTATCAGGGATTGAAGCTTAATGACCTCGAAGCGATGAAAAAAGTGATTAAGTCAGCCGGTCGGACCATGGTCCTGGTTTCCGGCGGCAGTAAATTGAGTGATGAAGATTTGATCAATAAGGTTAATATTTGCCTGAAGGCCGGAGCGACCGGATTGATCTTTGGCCGGAATATGTGGCAACGGAAATATGACGAGGCGATGAAAATCACGAAGAAAGTCCACAAAATATTAGCTGATTACGCCGGGTAAATTTTAAATAGTTATTTTGATATGGAAATATTATCAAGTTTTCTTACTTTTTCTTTTGGGTTATTCTTATTAATTTTTGCGTCTGGTTGGCTTATTCAAGGTTCAGTCAAGCTGGCCTATATTTTGAAATTAACCCCTTTATTTATTGGATTGGTGCTAGTTGCTTTCGGGACCAGCGCTCCTGAAGCCGGGGTGGGCATAACGGCTGTAATAAGAAACCAAAAAAGTATTGCTTTTGGTAACGTCGTCGGCAGTAACATAGCTAATATCGGTCTAATTATAGGTCTCTGCGCTATCATTAAACCGTTAGAGGTGGTTGACAAGAGTATATTTAAAAGGGAGCTTCCCATAATGCTCTTGTCAGCGATCTTGCTTTATGTTTTAAGTTGGGATTTATGTATTAGTCGGGTCGATGGTTTGATCTTCAGCTCGTTTTTTATAATATTTTTCTTTATTTCCTATCGGGGCTCAAAAAAATCATTTAATCCCGAGGAAGCTCGGAATTTCAGATTTAAAAAGTGTTTAGATAAATCGATCCATCCCTTTTTTGTCTGGGTAATAATTTTGCTTTCTCTCGCGGGAATTATTTTGGGTGCTGATTTGATGGTGCAAGGAGGGGTGTCTTTAGCGAAGATCTTTGGTGTCAGCACTTGGGTTATTGGTGTTTTTATATTTGCGGTCGGGACATCGCTCCCTGAGTTGGTTGCGTCATTAACGGCTGTTTTTAAAAAAGTACCCAGTATCGGACTAGGTAATATTGTGGGAAGCAATATTTTTAATATTTTATTCGTTTTAGGCATAGTTTCTTTGATCAAACCGATTCATTTGCAGTCATCAAGGCTTAAATTTGAACTGCCGGTAATGATAGTCTTTAGTTTTTTACTTTTACTGGTTATGAGAATAGGATATAAAATAACCCGGGTAGCGGGAATAGTTCTATTTTTGGGATATATAGGTTTTATTTTGTTCGTATTGAATGTTTTTGCGTAAGCAGTTGAAAATACATACTATTCAATTCTAAAAGTCATAGTTTTCTCATCTATTGACTTTCGTATAGATAATGGAACAGAAACGAAAACGGTGTACCCCGGATTGTCTCCCGCCCGCAGGCGAGGCTCGCCAAAGGCGGCAATCTGGGATTTTCTCGAGGTTGAGACGACCTCGAGTACTCCGTCAAGTCAGGACGCGTTTCTTTAGCAATACAAAGATCAATAAATCGCCGTTTTTATTGAAAGCCAATAAATTTTTATGGATATTGTTTCAATTATATTTATTGCTTTTGGTTTAGCCATGGATGCTTTTGCCGTATCGATCAGTGGTGGCTTGGCCATGAAACAACTTAAAATCGGCAAGGCATTAAAAATCGCTGTATTCTTTGGATCGTTTCAGGCGATTATGCCGGTCCTGGGTTGGTTGGTGGGATTGAACTTTAGAAATTTGATTGCCAGCTTTGATCATTGGGTGGTTTTCGGAATTTTGAGTTTCATTGGCGGTAAAATGATCTATGATGCAGTTAAGATTGAATCAAATAAAGATAAAATTGATCATGCGGCCATGTACGTTTTATTAATGTTATCCGTCGCGACCAGTATTGATGCTTTAGCGGTTGGGGTGAGTTTCGCTTTTTTGAATATTTCTATTATAACCCCAATAATAATAATTGGAATCATAACTTTTTTTCTGTCGTTTCTGGGTGTTTTTATCGGGCATCGACTGGGACATTTTTTCGAGAAGAAAATTGAGATCGTTGGCGGACTTATTTTAATTGGTATTGGGATAAAAATACTGATCGAACATTTATAATTTGCCGGAAAATCATTTCTGTTAATAATCAATTTGAACGAAAAACATATGGAATCATAAAAAAACCGGGCCGGACGAAGTCCGGCCCGGTATACTCACGTCATAAAAACTTCGGTGATTACTTCTTAGTCCAGTCACTCAAATATTTCGAAGCGACTTCTTTTCCGCCCAGACCAAAAGCCAACGCGGAGGCGAAACAGATAGCGGCAAAGACAAGCTTGAAGATGTCCACGATAAAATCGATTTTTATGTCTAAGTGCAATAGAGAAATAATCACGGCAAAAACGAGTACGGCGTATTTTGTCATTCCGCCTAATAATTTTGCCTGAGGAATATGGGCATTACTGGCGGCCGTGGTGACAATGCTGGAAAGGAATACTCCGATAAATAAACCAAAGACCAGGACAAAAACAGCGACAATAACGTTGGGTAAATATCCGAATAATTGTTGGAATAAATCAGTCGCGCCTTTCAACTTTAGAATGTCAACCATCATAGCTAAGATCATAATGATGACTAACCAATAAACCAAAGTACTTAATATATTGGTGCCCGTAGTTTTCAGGCCGCCTTTTTCCAGAAAAGCATCAACCCCGGATTTTTCGGTGATCACGTTAAATTTGATCGCGTCCAATAATTTCTTGACCACGCCTTTAAGAACGCGGGCAACGATCAAACCCAAAAACAGGACAACCAATGCCCCGGCTAAATTAGGCATAAATTCTCCAATGGTTGCCAGGGCACTTTGGACTGGGTTCCACAATGCTTGGATAAATGCTTCCATTACAGTCTCCTTTCAGCTAATCCCGATCCTTCAATTTTGGGACGCTTTATATTTTGCCAACTTCGCCTCTGACCGCCCGGCCAGAAAACCAAGCGAATTTGGTTTGAAAATCCCTCATATAGGTATCGGGAATTAACAGGATTTTGTTGAGAATAATTTAGTCCTGGCACTCAACAATTTTGAGGTCGGCGACGGTCTTGATGGTGGGCTTTTGTCCGCAAACGGGGCAGTCAGGATCACGCCGGATCTCGATGTTCCGGAATTTCATGGACAGGGCGTCAAAGACCAGCAGGCGGTTAGTAAGTAATTCACCCAGGCCGGTGATGAGTTTGATGGCTTCCGTGGCTTGGACCAGGCCGATAATTCCGGCGACCGTGTTTAAAATACCGGCCTCAGAGCAGTCGGGCACGGTGCCGGGCGAAGGCGGTTCTTTGAAGATACAGCGGTAGCAGGCGCTCTCTTTGGGTTGAATGGTCAGGACCTGTCCGCTGAAGCGTAAAACACCGGCATGGATCAAGGGGACGTTAGCGATCACGCCGGCATCGTTTAATAAATATTTGGAAGCGAAATTGTCGGTCCCGTCGATAACCAGGTCGTATTTTTTGATAATTCCCAGGATATTATTCGCTTTTAAACGTTCTTTATATATTCCAAGTTCCATTTTCGGGTTAAGCTGTTTGATCCGTTGGGCGGCAGAATCGACTTTGAGTTCGCCGACTTTCGCGGGATCATGAATGATCTGGCGGGGCAAATTCGATATCTCCACGGTATCGTTATCGATCAATCCGATCTTTTTCAGACCGATCGTAGCCAGGTAAGTGACGGCGGCCGAGCCCAGACCGCCGGCGCCGGCAATAAATATTTTCGCGGCGGCGATCTTTTCCTGGGCCGCCCGGCCGAATTTCGGCAAACGGAGATGCCGGCTGAATTGTTCGGTGTATTCGTCGGAAAAATCCAATTTACTCATTTTTTACTTTTGCTTACCTTGAATAAACTTTAAATTATTAATTCGGTAATAGACAGCCATCATGATTATCGTCCCTCCCCCTCGATGGGGGAGGTTGGGAGGGGGTGATCTTTGCTTCACCCTCCCCTAACCCCTCCCATCAAGGGAGGGGAAAGTTAGCTGCTAATTGCTGAATTAAAAACAGAAAAACCATAAAAGAGTTATTTTTTAAGTTTAAGTCCGTACTTTCTGAAATAAGAATACGGCCACCCCGCCAAAAAATACTAACGGAAACCAGACCGCCACTATGGGATTAACCAGTCCTTTAGTGCCCAAACTTTCAAAGAAAAATTGGAACATGAAGAAAATGATGCAAACGACCAGGCAAATACCGACCCCGGCAAAAAAGTTTTTCGATTCACCGATCAGGACAAAGGGTAACCCCAGAAACAGCAATATCAGATTAACCAGGGGTAAGGCCATTTTGCTATAAAATTTTACTTTAAGGTAATTCTGGTGAGGATACTTGAGGATCATTTTTTTCAGCCGGCTTAGCTCCGTATAGGAAAGGGTGTCGTCCGTCCGGGCGAGATCTGTCGGAGTGAGATCCGTGGTCCAGGCATAGCCGTCTTCAGCGAACTTCCGGGGCGGCCCTTTACGCCGGCCCGATTGATCATAAAAATAAGCGGTTCCATGGTAAAGTTGCCACCGGCCCGGTGCGGTATCTTTTTCATTGTTTATCCAGCGAGCGGTTTCGGCAATGAGCTTGCTCTGGAGCGTGTTACCTTCGCCGCATTCAGTAATGGAAACTTTCCGCATCATTTTTTCGGTATAATCATAGCTTTGAATTAAAACCGTACTGTTGTTTTCGTCATGAGTCAGAATATAGCGTTCCTGGCCTTCCGATTTCAGGATCTTTTCGGTCTGGGAAATATCAGCTTTTAAAGTCGGGACGATCTTTTCATCCAGGAAGAACATAAAAACCGAAATAAAGAAAGCGAAGACGAAAATCGGGACTAAAATACGGTAAATACTGAGCCCGGCGGAAAACATGGGGGTCAGTTCATTGGTTTTGATGAAAAGCGTAATCGTTACCATGGCCGCGACCAGGGTGATGAGGGGGATCAGATCCAGTATGATCATCGGGAGCCGATAGAAATAATATTTAACGATAAAGAGGAAAATGTTTTTGTGTGAGATCTCAATGAAATCCTGTATTTTAGTAAAAAAATGAACGATCAGATAAAGTCCGAGTAGAACGAGGGCGGTGACGCTCAGGGTTAAAATGAATTGTTTCAGGACGTAGCGATCGAGTTTTTTTAGCATAAATGTTTAACAGGGATTAAGGAGATTAATCATTTTGGTCCAGTCCCAATCCCGGTCGTTTAACAGGGACTGGCAAAAGACTGGAATGAGACTGGTCTGCCTGCCGTCAGGCAGGTCCGGGACCAAAAAATCTCGTTAAATCCCTGTTGAATTTGTTCTGAATTTATCTCCTGAAAACCACATAAAGTAAAATACCGGCAATAATTAAAGAAACGCTGTTGGCCAGCCAGACGGCGAGATAAGGGGGCACGTAGTTATGAGCGCCGATGAAATTCCCGAACATGACTAACGGGTAATAACCCACGGCCACGATCAGAAAGCTCAAGCCCACCCCGGCAACCTTGCTGCCTTTGCGTGTCAAAATACCGACCGGAGCGCCGATCAGCAAAAAGATCAGCGGCGCCAGGCCGAGCGAAAAACGTTTGTGTTTTTCCGTCTGGATCTGCCAGAGCCGGAAACGGTCAGTTTCTTTGTTTTTGATCATTTGATTAAGCTGGCTGTTGCTCATGGCCGGTAAATTCTTTTTTCGCGGCGCGAAGATCGGAGTGAGATCAACCACGATCTTCAGGGAATCACTGGTGCCGATCTTGGGTTCCTTAGCCGCCCAATCAGTCTCGCTTTCCTTGATGACCTGTTGTAAATTGAATGACAGGTTGGCGTTCTGTTCGTCAAAATCGACCGTTCCGGTGGCTGCTTTAACCAGGTCGTAAGAGTTTTTCTCATCAAGAAATTTGGCGATGGAAATATTGGTGAAAACACCGCCCTTGAAATCATCATAAGAGATCCGATAACCCGGTAATTTAATGTTGCGGACGGAAACATTGGGTGATAAGAACCGGCTTTTCAAGACCAGAATGGTCAGGTTCCGGGTCTGGGCGTAACAGTAAGGGATAAAGCTGATATTCATGATCACCATAATGATGCCCAGAAATATACCCAGTAAAAACACCGGTGAAATAACCCGGCCTAAGTGCAGACCGCTGGCTTTGATAGCGATGATCTCGTTATTTTCTGAGAGACGACCGAAGACAAAAACACTGGCGACCAGGATCGCGATGGGGATAATATAAATTATTGCCAGCGGGATAAAATAGGGAACGATACTGACCAGGAAATCGAGTCCGATATGGCTGTACTTACGATGGAATTGAAAAAAGGGGACGGTCAGCGTGACGACGCCGACGAGTACGCTGCAGATCAAAACAAAAGCGCTTGATAATTCTTTGGTGATATATCGTTGCAGGATCATTGTAAATTTTTTGGTGGGGCACCATTTATGATGCCGGTAGAAACGGCACTCTTCCTCGAAAGCGGATCCGCCTCAGGCGGAAAAGAGTGCCCGACCTTTGTTAAAAAGGTTGCTTAAATAATAATTTAAAAATTTACTTATAAAATTCTTTGACCGAGTCCACGACCCATTTGATTTGTTCTTTGGTTAAATCAGGATACATGGGTAAGCTCAACGTTTTCGCGGCGTATTCTTCGGCGACGGGGAAATCGCCGGATTGATAACCCAGGTCTTGATAGCATTCGTGAAGGTGAATCGGGACCGGGTAATGCAGGCCGGTAGCGATTTTTCGTTCCTTAAGCCAGTCCGCTAATTTGTCCCGGTTTTGGGCCAGAATGACATAAAGGTGGTAAACATGGTTCGGGCCGGCTGTTTTAGCGGTCGGGTTTGACGGGTTAGCCAGGATTACTTCATCGCTTTTCAGGCGCGGTTCGGCGGTGAAAAACTCCTGGTATATCCGGGCGTTTGCCTGACGCTGTTGGTTCCACTGATCGAGGTATTTTAATTTTATTCTTAAAACGGCCGCCTGGAGATTATCCAACCGGCTGTTGAAACCTTTCAGGGTGTGTTGGTTCTTGACTTTCTGTCCGTAATTTCGCAGGAGCCGGACTTTTTCCGCCAGTTGGGCGTTATCGGTTACGACCATGCCCGCGTCGCCGGCCGCGCCGAGATTTTTGGCCGGGTAAAAACTGAAACAAGCCAGATCGCCGTCCGAACCGGCTTTTTTACCGGTAGCGACAAAGGCCCCATGTGCCTGGGCGGCGTCTTCGATCACTTTCAGGGAATGTTTCCGGGCGATTTTCATTATTTCATCCATAGCCGCCGGTTGACCATAGAGGTGGACCGGGATGATGACTTTAGTTTTTTTGGTGATCTTCGCCTCGATGAGGGCCGGATTAATGTTATAAGTTTTCGGGTCAACATCGACCAGGACTGTCCGGGCGCCGGTCAGGGTGATCGCGGTGGCGGTAGCGATAAAAGTGTTAGCGGCGGTGATGACTTCATCATCCGGGCCGACGTCGCAGGCCCGCAGGGCTAAATGGAGTGCGTCCGTGCCGGAAGCAACGCCGATGCCGTGTTTCACGCCGATATAAGCGGCGAATTCTTCCTCGAATTTTTTGACCTCATCGCCCAGAATGAAATCACTCCGTTCCATTAACACCTCTATTTTTTTCAGGATAGCCTGTTTGGTTTGCTGGTAAGGACGGCTCAGGTCGACAAAAGGTACTTTCATTAATTTATTATCCTTCTAATACTTTCTTATTTTTTAATCTGTATTTTTTACTGCACTTGCAGCTGGTAACGT
>DAOWBV010000118.1 GCA_030633885.1 Planctomycetota bacterium | reverse complement strand
CTGTATCAAATAAGTCATTTTATCCCGATCAAGATCTTTTTGTTCAATATAAATACCCGCTTTTTTTTCAGCTACTTTCTGCGCGTTGAGTAATTGATGGTTATTGGCCGCGTGCGGGTAGGGGATCAGGGCGGACGGAATTTCCAGGTGGGTCAATTCCGCAATGGCCAGCGCGCCGGCCCGGCTTAATACCAGGTCAGCTACGCTGTAGATCTCACCCATCCGGTCAGAAAAAGTAAATACCTGACGCTCGATCTTTGTCCCGGCATAGCCCTGGCGGACCAGCCCGTAGTCCGTATCGCCGGTCAGATGGATCAGAGCGATTTGATCCGCGAATTTATCCAGAACTGATCGGTGATCGATCATGAACTGGTTCAGGGCGTGGGCGCCCTGGCTGCCGCCCATGACGACTAATATTTTTTTATTGGGTGATATCTTTAATTTCTGGGCCGTGGTCACCCGGTTCAAGCGGGTGATCTCCGGCCGGAGTGGACTGCCGGTGACCAGGACCTTACTGGGATCCTTAAAATATTTTTCCGACCCGGCCCACTGGACGTAGATTTCCCGGGCCCGCCGGTTGAAATACCGGGTGATCTTACCGGGAAAATAATTCTGTTCCATTAAAACTACGGGAATATCCCGGCGCCGGGCCGCCAGGATGGCTGGGACCGAACCGTAACCGCCCAGTCCGACGACCAGATCCGGTTGGAATTCTTCGAAGTGCTGTCGGGCCTGCCGATAAGCCCGCCAGAACCTGATCGGGAAGAATGGGGAAAGACTTAACCGGGCGGCCGGGACCGGTTGATAAGAAAAACCGGAATGTTTCAGCTGGACGCTGTCAAATCCTCTGGTCGTGCAGAGGAAAAGTATCTGCGCGTCAGGATTTTTATCTTTGATCTCCCGGGCCAGGGCCAGGCCGGGGAAAAGATGTCCACCAGTGCCGCCGCCGGTCAGAATGATTTTCATAGACGATGATTATAACATTGCCTGATGAAAATTGCAAAAAGTTATTATTATTCGGGTGTTGGTAAAGGTGAGGAAGCCAGTTTGGAGCGGGAAGCGACCTTAACCTAATTCCTTATCCGATTTATTCTCCAACTGGCTGGCAATATTGAGCAGGATGCCGACACTGATCATCATAATGAAAAGGGCGGAGCCGCCGAAACTGATGAACGGCAGGGCGATCCCCTTATTCGGCATCGAAGCGGTCACGACCGCTATGTGGATGATCGCCTGCAGGGTGATTACCAGGACAATGCCCAGGGCCAGAAACTTACCGAATAGGTCTTCAGTCTTGATAAAGACCCGTCGACCCAGCCAGAGCAGGCCGAGAAAAAGAAAGATGACTGTGGCCGTGCCGAGTAAACCCATTTCTTCACCAATCACGGCCAGGATAAAATCAGTATGTTCCTGGGGCAGGAAAAACAATTTCTGAATAGAATTTCCCAGTCCGACTCCGGAAAACCCACCGGCTCCGAGTCCGATCAACGCCTGCGCTACCTGATAGCCCTTACCGCTGGCGTGCGCGCCGGGATTGATGAAAGCGACCAGCCGGCTCTGGACATGAGGGAAACAGATGACGACGAGAATAAAAGCAATCGGTGCCAGGATCAGGACCGGCGGCAGTACGTGTTTCAAGTTTAACCCGCCCACAAATAACAAGCTGAAACAGATCAATGCCAGGAACGCGCTCGTGCCGATATCCGGTTCCAGGATTGTTAAGATGAAAGTAGCGCCCAGGATAATGCTGATCGGGATGAATCCTCTTTTCAGGTCCTTGATCCGTTCCGGGTCGCGGCTGATGAACCCGGCGATAAAAATGACCAGGGCGATCTTGGCGAATTCTGACGGTTGGAACCCGATTGGTCCGAACCGGAACCAGCGCCGGGCGCCGCCGAATGACTGGCCCAGGCCCGGGATCAGGACGGCGATCAACAGGATGAACATGAGCAACAGGATCAACCGGTCAAACTTCTTCCAGGTCTGGTAAGGGATCTTCTGGGCGATGAAAAGCGCCAGCAGGGAAAGAATTATCCAGACGACCTGTTTTTTAAAGAAAAAATAACCGTCGTTGAATTTCGGGCTCTGCTCCGAATGCACGAAGCTGCTACTGTAGACCATGATCAAGCCGACTCCGATCAGGGCCAGAATGATGCAGAGGATCGCGTGATGGGTGGTCAAGTGGAATAGCGGTTTTTTGTTTGGTCCGTTGCTCTTTTTTTTAAAAAGGGTTATTCTTTTCATGATCAGAATAGTTCTATTTTTAAAGCGGCGAAACTTAAAATGATCAGGATCGCCGCGGTGATCCAGAAACGGACAGTTATTTTCGGTTCGGCCAGGCCGGCAAACTGAAAATGGTGATGGATGGGGGCGATCCGGAATATTCGTTTACCCCAGACGCGGAAAGAAATGACCTGGAGGATGACTGACAGGGCTTCGACGACGAAGATCGCGCCAACAATGAACAGGAGCAGTTCCTGCTTGGCGCAAACGGCGATGAAACCCAAAGCCCCGCCTAACGGCAATGCTCCGGTATCCCCCATGAATACCTGGGCCGGGTAGGCGTTAAACCAGAGAAAAGCCAGGCCGGCGCCGACCAGGGCCGCGCTGAAAATGGTTAACTCACCGGCCCCGGGAATGTAAGGAATCCGTAAATATTCAGTGTAATCCACCCGGCCGGAAATATAAATGATGACCGTATAACCTAACGCGGCCATCACCAGACAGCCGATGGCCAGCCCGTCCAGGCCATCCGTCAGGTTGACCGAGTTTGAGCTGCCTACTATCACCAGCGCGACAAAAAAAGGATAGAGGATACCCAGGTTAACGGAGGTCTTAAAGAGCGGGATGTATAACTGGATGCCTTCGGGAAGATTATTTTTAAAATAAAACCAGAGACCGAATCCGACACCCAAACCCAACGCGGTCTGGCTCAGGAATTTAAATGATTTTGTCAGCCCATGCTGGTTCGAAGTGGTCAGTTTCAGGTAATCGTCCGCGAAACCCAGAGCGCCCAGCCCGAGCGTGAGCAGGATGGCATAAATGACAAAAATATTATCCAGCCGGGACCAGAGCAGGGCGGTCAGCAGCAGGGTCAGGATAATGACCAGCCCGCCCATGGTCGGCGTGCTTGATTTATTCCGGTGGATCTTGACCAGTAGTTCCGAATCTTTTTTTTCCGTCCGCTCGGATATATTCCGCTTTTTCAAAAAGGCGATAAAGGGCGGGAACAGGATCAGGCATAAAATAAAGGCGAACATGGCGCCCAGGGCGGACCGGAACGTGATGTATTTGAACTGCGCGACGAACTGATGGATCAGATGATACAACATAATTTTGTTTGCGTCCTTTTGAGAGTTTCCCTCTCTTGTCCGAATGGACTCCGGAGAGTCCTCCGGACTCCTTCGGAGATGGAAGGGGCGCTATTTAGATCCTTCTCAGCTTTAGGCGGATAAGGATGCCCCCTCGGGTAATAATAACAGAACAAATTTCCCGAGGGGTCATTTCATTTTCCTTTTTATCCGGGGCAGGATCGCTTCCAGTCCAATCCCGCGGGATCCTTTTAAGATGATCATATCTTTAGCCTTGACGTAACCACCCAGAAAATCACCGGCCTCCTCGGCCGAATTAAAATGCGCGATAGTCATTTTTTTATGTTTTCCGTCCAGACGCGCCAGGATCGGTTTAAGCTCCTTGCCGATTCCGACCAGGGTCTGGACACCGGATTTAATGATAGATTGGACGGCCTGCCGGTGACAGGATCTTGATTCCCGGCCCAGTTCCAGCATGTCGCCCAGCACAAATATTTTCCGACTGGCAGTTTTCATTGATTTAAATTCTTCGATGACACACCGGACCGAAGAAGGATTAGCGTTATAAGCGTCATTGATGACGGTGATATTTTTTAAATGGTGGACTTCCATACGCATGGGCGGCAAGGTGAAATCCTTCATTCGGGCGATACTTTCTTTCAGGTTCAGCCCGAGGGCCATCCCGGCCGCTAAGGCCGCCAGCGCGTTCTTCATGTTCCATTTTCCCAGAATAGGTATGGTGCAGGGTAATTGTTCGTTAACCATAAATTCGATCCCGTGCGGTTTGATTACCAGATCAGAACCCTTAATATCACCTTTTTTCGTGCTGAAACTGACCAATCGGTAATCAGTATATTTCGAGTTGATCGCCAATCGGGAACTTTTGCTTCGGTTGAACCATTTATTCGGTGTTTCCCAGATCGCGATCGCCGGGTAATCAAGATGTTCGATCAGTGACTTTTTTTCCCGGGCTACGCCGAGCATATTTTTGAATCCCTGTAAATGGGAAGCCCCGATGTTAGTGATCAGGCCGATATGGGGTCGGCAGATCGAAGCTAACTGGTCTATCTCGCCGGGATGGTTACTGCCCAATTCCAGGATGATGTACTCCGTGGTCGTGTCGGCTCCCAGTAAAGTCAAGGAAACACCGATCATGTTATTAAAACTTTTTTTTGCCTGAATGATATTCTTGTTCCGGGTCAGGAGATGGGCCAGCATTTTGCGGGTGGTCGTCTTGCCGTTACTGCCGGTAATGGCGATGATCAGGGCCGGTAACTGGTTGCGGTAATGACGGGCCATTTGGCCCAGCGCCTGGGTCGTGTTAGCCACCCGAATGACCGGTATTTTTTTCATTGATCCGGTGATCTTGAAGTTACGCTGACTGATTACCAATCCGCTGGCTTTACGGGCCACGGCCGTTTTGATGAAATCATGGCCGTCAAAATTTTTTCCTCTTAAAGCAAAAAAAAGTGAACCGGGCTTGAAGTTCCGGGTGTCCGTTGAAATATTCCTGATCATTTGATCGTAGGAAACCGGGGTCAGTAAAACTCCTTTGACTGTTTTGATCACTTCGTGCACGCTGAATGAAAACATAGGCAGTTCCAGTCCTTAAAAATTACTTAATTAAATTGTTATTCTTAATCTCATGTGTCATTCCCACCCCGCATCCAGGTGCGGGGTAAACTCCGGCGGGAAACAAGCCATTACAAGTTGTCATTCCTGCGAAAGCAGGAATCTAGTCGTCGCCCTTACTCAGACTGGATTCCCCGCCCCAAAGGGGCGAGGCTCGCCCAACTTCGTTGGGCGGCGCATCCCCGTAAATCTTTCCGCCACGGGGCAAGCCCCGATGACTATCGGGGTGCGGAATGACAAAAGACCTATCTATTGTTTTAATATCTGCCGGGCGACGGCCCGGTCATCAAACGGTTTTACCGTGTCTTTGAGTATCTGGTACGTCTCATGGCCTTTCCCGGCCAGAAGGACCAGGTCTTTTGGCCGGGCCAGAGCCAGCGCCCGGACGATCGCTTCCTGCCGGTCCGGATATGTATAGTATCGGCATTTTTCCGGTAAGCCTTTCTTGATATCTTCAATGATTTTTTTCGGGTCTTCGGACCGCGGATTGTCCGAGGTCAGGACGACCACGTCCGCGTGTCGGGCAGCCGTTTCGCCCATGATCGGTCGTTTGCCTTTGTCCCGGTCGCCGCCGGCGCCGAAGACGACGATCAGGCGTCCACTGACCAGTTTTTTGAGGACCGTCAGGACATTCTCCAACGCTCCGGCCGTGTGAGCGAAATCGACCATTACCTGAAAATCCCGATCGTTCGGGATCAGTTCCAGTCGGCCCCGGACGCCGGAGACCACTTCGATTCCGCGGCCGATCATTTCCGGTTTGATGCCCAACGAGACCGCGCCCGCCGCCGCGGCCAGGATATTATAAACATTGTGCCGGCCGATAAGTTTGGTGCGTAACGGTAGTTCCACGCCGGGCAGACGGAGTGTCAGTTCACTGCCGGTCAAAGATATCTGTTTTATTTCCGCGGTGACGTCCGCCTCTTTTTCCAGTCCGTACCAGGTGATTTGTCCCTTGGTCAGGCCGGCAAAATAATCGCTGTTTTCGTCGTCCCGGTTCAGGATGGCTCCGGCCCGGGTGGATAAATATTTAAAGAGGAGCGATTTCGCGTTCCGGTACTCCTTGAGGGTTCGGTGGTAATCAAAATGGTCGCGTCCGAGGTTGGTAAAGATCGCCTGCGCCAAATTAATCCGCGAGACCCGCTGTTGGATCAGGGCGTGGGAAGAGACTTCCATGACTGCGTGGGTCAGTCCGAGGCTGACCATTTCCGCCAGGAATTTATTTATTTCGTATGATTCCGGCGTGGTCAGCGGGGCGGGAATCTCTCGCGGACCGAGGTGGTAAGCGATCGTGCCCAGTTGGCCGACCTTTCCGCCGCCGGCTTCCAGGATAGATTTGAGCAGATACGCCGTGGTTGTTTTCCCGTTCGTGCCGGTGATCCCGATAACTTTAAGTTTTGAATCCGGGTTTTGGTAGAAAGAATTACTGATCGCGGCCAGGGCCTGGCGGGGGTCAGTCGAGACGATCTGCGGAATATTCGGGTGGAGGTCTGACTTGATTTTTGTGACAAAGGCGACACAACCGCGGTGGATGGCCTCGCCGATGAAACTCTGTCCGTCCTTTTTCGTACCCGGGATAGCGACAAATAAGTTGCCCGGTTTGGCTTGGCGGGAATCGTAACTGATATCAGTAAAATCAATAT
>DAOWBV010000003.1 GCA_030633885.1 Planctomycetota bacterium | reverse complement strand
TCAGTCCGATTACCCCGCCAGCGATGACCACACTCCGGTAGATCAACTTTCTGGCTTTTAATCGTTTTTGGGCGTCACCAATCTTTTGAGCCAAATCCAGCGACCGGGCCGGGTCATCAATGTTCCGGGCCGCTTTTTCCCAATTCGTCAATGCGATCCGGTAGTAACCTTGGGCAAACGATTCCTCACCGCTGGTAATCAACCGGGCAATCTCTTTAACCGATCCTTCTTTGCGGACCGTCTCGAGTAATTCCTTTATTTCCCGATGGCCCGGTGTTACGGTCAATAACTTTTCCAGCAATTCAATCGCTTGCTTGAATTTCCCGTCGTGTCGCAAATTCCGAGCCAAAGTTAAATTCTGTTCAAAGTCTTGTTTCTTTACCTGAACCGTCGCGTCACTTAACAATCCCTTTATTTTATTTTTTTCGGCCGCCGAGACCAATCGATCGGCGATTTGATACTGTTCCCGGGCCTGGCAATACGATTTCTGACTGAACGCTTTATGGCCTGCTTTAATAGCGCTGGAATATTCACCCTGTCTCTTTTTAGCTTCCGCCATTTTTTCGCGGACGGAAAAAATGCCTGACGGGACTTTGGCCCACAACTCGAGCGCCCGGTCAAACTCGTTTTGCTCAAAAAAATTACGGCCTTCTTCAAAAACCTGATGAAATTCTTTTTCTTTGACCTGCTGATCACGCCACTCAGAGATATTTTTCCCGCAATGCGCGCAAAAAGAAACATTGATCTCGTTTTCTTTTTCGCAGCCCGGACATTTTACAAACAGGGGAATGCCGCATTTGACGCAGAAACGGGCGGTATCCTTGTTGGCGGAATTACATTTGGGGCATTTAATTTCAGGCATAATTTAATTTCATATTATTAATATAACGGGGATCTTTCGCTCAAGACGTCTGCCCGTCCGGTCAGGCGGGGATCCGCTTCCGGCGGAAGCCCTCCACAAAATGGTACTGACAAAACCTACGCGCCTCTTTTTTTCTTAAACGTCAGACTCAGGCAGGCCAGGAAACCGCCGACCAAAAGCACTACACCCAACGCGCCCATGGTCGAAGCCGCCAGAGTCAGACCGGTTACTCTAAGAATCAGCGTGAACACCAGCAACGAAATAATGGCCACCATGCCGAACCAGTTCCGCCCCAGACCAAAAGCCAGCAGAAGCAGAAACGCAAAATAACCCCAGCCGGCAATGTTGATCGAGTGCGCGAAGATATTATGGTAATCACCGTAAGGCGACACAATATTTTTAATGAAAACACTGGCCAGCAAATAGATCAAAACAGCCGGTGTCAGGAATTTAATAAAAGCATCCCACCAACCACCCAATTTTATCTCTGAATGTTCGTTCACATAATCCTTTAATTCCTGGGTGGTGAAAAAATAACCGACCACGACACATTCCATTAAGCCGACAAAAGCCAATCCATAATTACCCATCCAGTTATCAACGATATCCAACCACATCAAACCGGATTTAAGGCAATACGGTAGACTGAAAATAAATCCTACCAGACAGACGATCAAAACCAGGACTTCCCGCTTCATCTTTTTGGTGTAATCATGGATACCGGTAATGACGCCTTCCACGATGGAAAAAGCCGAATCAATTCCGAGCATTAACAGGCTGAGGAAAAAGAAAATACCCACGACCCGGCCGATATCACCCATTTTGGCCAGGGCCAGCGGATAGGTGACAAAGACCAGGCCCGGCCCGGCATTAATCACATCTCCAACCGGCTTATTCATGGCGGTCGCCAGATAACCGACCACGCTGAAAACCGCGAAACTGGCGTAAAAACTGGTCGCGCAGTTACAGAAACTGGTCATGAAGGCGTTATTGGAAACATCTGACTCACGCGGTTGATAACTGGCGTAAGCGATCAGGATCCCGAACCCCAGTGAAAGGGAAAAGAATATCTGGCTATACGCGGCCAGCCAGACTTTGGGTTCACTCAAAATTTCCCAATTAGGCGTCAGGAAAAAATTTATCCCCTGACCGGCCCCTTCCAGGCTTAACCCCTGAATGATCAGGATACCCATCAAGATGATCGGCGCCGGCACGGTGAACATGACCACCTTGCCGACGTTTTTGACCCCTTTAAAAATGATCAGAAAAATCACCAGCCAGGTCAGAAACGAGAAAAACACCAGGTGGGGGACAAAGCTAAAGGCCTCTTTATTTTTTTTCTGTCTGGCCGCCTGCCAATCCGCCAACGCTTTAGTTTTCGCCACACCTTCGATTTTCATTATTTCATCGTATTTTTCCGCTGAAGCTTTTCTCCATTCGTCCGGATGAAAACCGCCTAATACTCTTTCGTTAAAATACACCTGGGCGTTTTCATCCTGGGTAACGACTATTTTACGTTCCGCCTCAGGTTTCGGGGCTTCTATCTTTTCCAGCTCCGCTTTCCGGGCCAGCATATCTTCATGCGTCATGTCTTTTTCCTGAGTCACGACTATATATTTCTCTGAAACCGGCTTGGTCCATTCCATACCCGGACTGGCGAAAGTAAAAAACCAGCAATAGGCCATAATGATCACGTAATAAAAAGAGATCGAAAGCCCGACCAGCAGAGCCATCCAGCCGACCCATTTAAAACCTTTATTGATCTGGCCCATGGCCCGGGGCGGACCGCTCTGGAATTTCTGGCCCAGGGCGTACTCCAGGATCATCAGCGGGATCCCGGCTGTGATCAAAGCGACAAAATAGGGAATCAGAAACGCCCCGCCGCCGTTCTCAAACGCCACGTACGGGAAACGCCAGACGTTACCTAAGCCGACCGCGCTACCCACCGCGGCCATAATAAAAACAAAACGACCTCTCCAGCGGTCTCTTTTTCCGTTTTGCATGGTTTAATCTCCTATAAAAATTTAACAGCCGGATTTAAGTATTAATTATCTTCAGCGGGGCTTGCCCCTTTAGAAACAGGTCGTCTTCAGCCGAAGGACTGATCCGTCCTTTGGCGGATAAGACGACCGTTAAATATGTTTATTGCCTTTTAATAACCCAAAAGATTATTCGCACGCGTTTATACTTATTGCATATTATACTGTAATTTCTAACGGGGTCAAAAAAAACTCGCTAAAATTTTGTGGCATAATCGGAAGTTTTTGTTATTATATGACATAAATTTTTGAAGGAAATTTATTATGAAAGTCGACGAAAAACAGATCGATCATATCGCCGCCCTGGGCCGACTCAAGTTCACCGACCAGCAGAAAAAGATCTTTATCGGCCAATTCTCCAAAATCCTGGAATACGTGGAAAAAGTCAAAAGCGTTGATATCAACAAAATCGAACCGCTGGTCCATACTTTTGACCAGCATAACGTCTTTCGCCCGGATGAAAATAAACCTTCCTTGACACGTGAGCAAGCCCTGAGCAACGCCCCGGAACAAACCAAGGGATTTTTTAAGGTGCCGAGGGTAATCGAATAATGGGTGACCCTCCTTCGCTAAAGCTTCGGAGGGCAAGCCTGTAAAAATAAAAATGCCAAAAGATAGAAAAAAATCGTTTACCATTCGCGACCTGCCGGCCTCGGAACGGCCCCGGGAACGGCTGCAGAACCTGGGCGCCGAGAACCTTTCCGCGCAAGAATTACTCGCCATTATTTTGGGACAGGGAACCCGGGGTGAATCAGTCATGGTCACTGCCCAGCGACTCCTGAGCGAATTCGGTAACCTGCAGGGGATCGCCGATGCTTCCTTCCCCGAATTAAAAAAAGTCAAAGGGATCGGCCCGGCCAAGGCCGCCCAAATCCGGGCCGCCTTTACCTTGAATAAAAAATTGAACCGCTTACCCGACCAGATAAAATCGTCCCGAAAAAACCCCGTGCTCTGTTCACCTGATACTGTCAACGAATATATGAAAACTAAGCTTAAAGATAAAAAGAAAGAACATTTTTATGTCATCATGTTAAATTCACGCAATAAGATCATCAAAGATGAAAAAATATCCGAAGGCACGCTGAATGCCAGTCTGGTCGAACCGCGGGAAGTTTTTCGACCGGCCATCAAAGCCAGCGCCGCCGCGGTCATCTTTGTCCATAATCATCCCTCCGGCGATCCTTCGCCTTCCGATGATGATCTCCAGGTCACCCGCAATCTAATGAAAGCCGCCAAAATATTTAAGATCGACGTTTTAGACCATGTCATCGTCGGCAAAAATGATTGTTTCAGTATGAAAAAGGAAAAATTGATTTGATCATGGACTTGTATAAAAAAACCGCTTCCGAAATTAAAGAACTGGTTCTCAAGAAGGAAATCAAATCCGTTGAAGTAACCGAGGATTTATTCAAGCGGATAGACGAGGTCGAACCGAAGATCAAGGCCTACCTGACTCTGAACAAGGAATCCGCTTTAGCGCAAGCCAAAAAGATAGATGAAAAGATCGCCCGCAATGAAAAAACCGGCCAATTAGCCGGTATCCCCATCGCCCTTAAAGATAATCTGTGCACGGAAGGAATTAAAACCACCTGCGCTTCAAAAATATTAAATAATTTTATCCCGCCTTATGATGCTTCCGTGGTCAAACGGATCAAAGAAGAAGACGGTATTATTATCGGCAAAACCAACCTCGACGAATTCGCCATGGGGTCATCCACGGAAAATTCCGCCTTCGGCCCGAGCCGTAACCCCTGGGATCCGGCCCGGGTTCCGGGCGGCTCCAGCGGCGGTTCAGCCGCGGCGATCGCCGCTGACCTGGCCTTTCTTGCTCTGGGTTCGGATACCGGCGGTTCCATCCGCCAACCGGCCGCGCTCAGCGGGATTGTCGGACTTAAGCCCACTTACGGCCGAGTTTCCCGTTACGGATTGGTCGCCTACGCCTCTTCGCTGGACCAGATCGGACCAATGACTAAAGACGTCCGTGACGCGGCACTGTTTTTGAATGTGCTTGCCGGCCAGGACCCGGCCGATTCGACTTCGGTCCCATTAGAAACACCTGATCATTTAGAAAAAATCAGCCGGGGCGTAAAAGGTTTAAAAATCGGTGTCCCGAAAGAATTTTTTGTCGCCGGCCTGGATAAAGAAGTAAAAGAATCAATTGATCAGGGATTAAAAGTATATGAAAAATTAGGCGCCGAGATCAGCCAGATTTCATTACCTCACACCGAACACGGCATTGCCACTTATTATCTGATCGCGCCCTCTGAGGCCAGTTCTAACCTGGCCCGTTACGACGGTATTCACTATGGTCATCAAACAAAGAGTTCTAAAGGCTTAATAGATATGTATAGCCAGAGCCGAAGCGAAGGATTCGGCGATGAGGTCAAACGCCGGATCATGCTCGGTACATTTTCGCTCTCCAGTGGATATTACGATGCTTATTACTTAAGGGCCTTAAAGGTGCGGCAATTGATCAAACAGGATTTTGACGAAGCCTTTAAGAAGGTCGATGTCATCATGGGACCAACTTCGCCCATCCCGGCCTTCAAATTCGGAGAAAAAGCGGCTAATCCACTCCAGATGTACCTCTGCGATGTCTTTACCGTTACCACCAACCTGGCCGGACTGCCGGGGATATCAATCCCTTGTGGATTTACTAAAAGTAGTTTACCAATTGGCCTGCAAATATTAGGCAGGCCGTTTGATGAGACTACGCTTCTGCAGACAGCTTACGCGTTTGAGCAGAAAACGGAATTTCATAAAACTAAACCGCGGATTTAGCGAATGAATCGGATAAAATTATGGGATATGAAATAATTATCGGTCTTGAAGTCCACGTTCAGCTGAAAACAAAATCCAAGATGTTTTGCGGCTGTCTAACGGGGTTTGGAGCCCGGCAGAACACACAGGTCTGCCCGGTCTGCCTGGGACTGCCCGGCGTTTTACCGGTCATAAATAAACAGTCCTTTGAATACGCCCTCAAGGCCGCCCTGGCCTTAAATTGCCAAATCGCTGACTTCACCAAATTTGACCGAAAACATTATTATTACCCCGACTTGCCTAAAAACTATCAGATATCCCAATACGATATCCCTTTTTCCCATGACGGCTATCTGGATATTAAGGTCGACGGAAAAACCAAACGGGTCGGTATCACCCGAGTCCACCTGGAAGAAGATGCTGGTAAGCTGATCCATCCGGAAGAAAAAGAATCCCAGTACAGCCTGGTTGATCTCAACCGGACCGGCATGCCCTTGATGGAGATCGTCAGTGAGCCCGACATGAATTCACCCGAAGAGGCCCACGCTTATCTGACCTCGCTTAAAGAAATAATGAGGTATCTGGGTGTTTCGGACTGCGATATGGAAAAGGGAACCCTGCGCTGTGACGCGAATTTATCGTTGCGGCCCAAAGGGAAGAAAGAACTGGGTGTCAAATCAGAAATAAAAAATTTGAACTCATTTAAATTCGTCAGCAAAGCCCTGGCCTATGAAGCCAAGCGCCAAGCCGAACTTTTAGAGAAGGGCGAACGGATCATCCAGGAAACGCGTCTCTGGGATGAAGCCAAAGAAGTTACCAGGTCCATGCGTTCCAAAGAAGGGGCGCATGATTACCGTTATTTTCCAGAACCGGACCTGGAACCGATCAGGATCGATGAAAAATGGCTGGCGGACATAAGAAAAACAATGCCTGAGCTTCCTGAAGCACGACGCAGTCGTCTCATCACTCAGTATGGAATATCCAATTATGAAGCTAACGTTCTAACACAAGAAAAAATTATTATTGATTATACTGAACAAGCACTATTGAAAGCAAAGGAACAAAATGTAACCCTTGCTTCCGTTACAAATCTTACCCTGGGACCTGTATTCAAAATAATTAATAAACAAAAAATAGAGTTTTCCGAATTTACCCGGAAAGTACCACCGGAAAACTTAGTTAGTTTAGCGAACGAATTGGATAAAAAAACAATTGTTTCCACAATGAGCGGAGTAGTGCTTGACGAAATGTTCACCTCCGGTAAAACAGCCCGAAATATTATCAAGGAAAAAGGATTAGAGCAGGTATCAGATAAAAACGCACTTGAACCGATCATTGAAGAAGTTATTAAAAATAATCAGAAGATCGTAGCTGATTATAAAGGCGGCAAAAAATCGGCCATCATGGCTCTGGTCGGCCAAGTCATGCGGGCCAGCCAGGGAAAAGCCAACCCGCAAAAAGTTAAAGAATTATTAACTAAACACCTGGGATAACTTTTCTATTTTATAATTATCACCGGTTCCGGAACGTTATTCTTCTTAAGCCAGTCCGCCCGTTTCGCTTGAACCGGGAATTTCCAATTAGTAAACCGGCTCAGTAATTCTTCATGACAACTCGGACAGAAAGTGGTCGTCCGGCTCTGCGGATGCATCACGCATTTGCGCTTGGTCCCGTACTCATCCTTGAGTAAAAGCATCGAGTGCCCGAACTCATGCATGATACCGGCCCCCAAAACCCTGATCCCCATACCGGCCTGGCCGGTTCTTTTATCCAGATCAAGCAAATTAGTATTAACGGTGAACGTCCCGCCGAATCTCGCGTGGCCGCCTAACTTTGCCAATTTTTCAAAATGAATGTAAGATTCCTTACTGTTGTTGCGTACGATGGCTTTTTTGAGATACATATTGCCGTAAGTATCCGAGCATAAAAGTTGCGCAAACCTTTTGAGACTCTGTTTGATCTTATCAAGCGTTTCCTGGTCGGCCTTGTAGCCGACCCCGGCGATCAAAGATACACCCACCGGCGGAACCATATTTTTATAATCTTCCTTGATGCCCTCCGGACCCAATAACGAACCATCTGTCCCCACCGCACCAGGTGTCTTACCGGATTGACAGGAAACAAATAAAATCATAACCACACAAAACAGGAGCACTCCGCCCAGACTCATCATCTTTTGCATCTTCCCCTCTCCTTAATCTGCCTCATCGGCATAATCCGCGGTTTCACTTCGGTTTTCTTTCCGCCGTCAGAACCATATCATCAAAGTTCTTGTCCTGCGCCAGGTTGCTTATCATATCTTCAACCGCCCGGTCATAATAAAAGTTTAACATCTTTAGTTGGATTAACCAAATGATTTCTTCATCGGTCAAGATCTGCTTTTTCATCTCACCCCGGTAAAAATCCTGAAAACGCCGGAATTTTTCCGGAAATCGGACCGAAACCGGTAATTCTATTTTCAGGATATCCAGCGACAATTTTAATTTTTTCTCGATGATCTCCTGCCACCAAAGCCCTTTTTGCCGCCATTGAATAATTTTTTTCGGTTTTTGCCGGCCGGTCTTCGCCAGCCAGTAAATTGTGATAATCTCCCCAGCCGCGTAACCCTGTCGGTGGTGGTCAAAAACCTGATTATCAGTCAGTTCAAAGTATCGGATTACGAATTTTTCCATCGGGGTCAAGCGGTCCGGCACGCCCCGGTTAATGATCAATTGCTCAACTAATGATTGCCGAAAAGCGCCGGTGACCCGGTCCGCGTAATTCAGCAGATAGCCCCGGGCCGTTTCTCTCAAATAAGGATTTTTGGCCAGCTCCATAAAAACCGGATCGATCCCGAACATTTCCAGAGCAACTGTGGCTTCGATCAGATGTAATTGATCATGCAAGTTCAGGTCTAAACGTTGGGCGATAATTTTTAACCCCCTGACCTGGTCAATTTCATGAGGCGATTCGGTCGCCCGGACCACTAAGACGCAGTTGGCGCTGCACTGATCAGAAGAGATCGGCGGCAGTTCCGCCCGAGGCGGCGGCGGGACCGCCCAGCCTTCACGATATAAAGGTGGTCGCTGGCAACCCCCGATAAAACAAAAGGCAATTACCATAATGAAAGCAACTGCAATTATATAATAGTAGCTGCGGGGCTTGACCCCGCCTATAACAACATGATTTATTATCATAAAAATAAAAAGCGACCACAAGGGTCGCAGCTACATCTTACTTCGAAACAACGGTGTCTGCAGAAAAAAATCACCTAGAATAAAAAATAATGCCAACCCGATAAAAAACCAATCGATCTTTTGGTTAGTCTGACTCATCTCCGGCAATGGCCGGGACGACGACCTGATTTGCGACAGAGAACGAACCAACCGGCCGCCGGTACCGACCGCTAAGTTTTTCAACTTGGGTAAATCAGGTTCAAATCTCTGCCACTCGACGGAATAAGGGATCACCACCGCCAGTCGTTTAACAAAACCAATGTTATCTGATCCGGCCACTGAAATAAAATAAACCCCGGCCGGAAACGGCGACGTGACCAACTCAAAACGGCCCGCCGACACCGGCGGTATCTCCAGAACTGATTTTTCCCGACCCGCGGATGTGATCGTCACCTGAAAACCTTGATCAGCGTCAAATTTTTCACTCTGGATAACTATTTTTATCCTCTGATTATTCTGAACTGAAGTATTTATTTTGATATCTTCATTATTTTTTATTACCGGTGTTAACCATCGTAAAGTTTGACCCCACAATTTCGCGGAATCCGTCCAGTCCCGCCAGGGCCGGCCCCAACTGTAATCAAGGGAAGAAGTAAACGCCAGTACTTTCCCCTGACCATATTGCCAGGCAGCCAGGATCGGATCATTATCCGACGTCGCGCCCAATAATCGCGCCCGTTCCTTTAATGACGTCCGCTGATAACCCTGGAGATCAGGCAGTCGACCAATATCTTTTAAAACATCTTCGGAATGGATGATCCTGATTTTAATATTTTCATCTTCTTTAACCAGCTCTTTATGAAAAGCCAGGTCCTGACGCAAGAAATCACGTAACCGATTAATATCCGCGATCCGATAAAACCGACCGCCTTTTTGGTCCTGACAAAGCGCCTGCAGAAACGTTTCGTTCACCTGCGTGCCCGTCGCCAGCACGGAGATCGTTATCCCGGCTTCCGCCAACTGCCGGGCCGTTGCCTGAAAATCTTTCAACACTTCGCCGCCGGTACTCTCACCGTCGGAAAGTAAAATAATATGTTTCCGCTCAGCCGTGGCTTTTTTCAGGTCCGGTAAAGTCTGTTTAGTAATCGGAGCCAGAATGACCGTCGCCCCCAGAGGAGAAACTTTTTTTAATCGTTCATTTAACGTCTGGCGAATCAATCCCGGCCGGACCGGCTGTAACGGATAGGCCACTTCGAAATCTTCACTGAAAAGAACCACCAACAATTGATCGTTCTTATCCAATAATGGAAGAATCTCGCCCAGCGCTTCCCGCATTACCTGAAATCTAGTTTTATTCTCCGCGGCATTTTCGGCCATACTCCCTGATTTATCCAACACCAGGCCCAACGCGATATTATGTTTCGGCGCCGCCCAGACCGGGGAGATCTCTTCTAAAACGGAATCACGATAACCACCCAACGCGAAACTGTCCGGACCGCCCAGCATCAAGCAACCGCCGCCGTTCGTCCCGACAAAGTTTTTTATCCGGGCAAGATCATTTTTTTCGAAAACATATACCGGAACATTATCCAAGACCAAAAGATCGTATAAAGATAAATTGCGCAGGGCCGTTGACCCGGCCGGCAGGGTGGTCGTCTGCCAACTTGCCCCGCCGGTCTGGCCGTTAAGCGGGCTCTCAGGCGGGGAAATGCCGTTTTCGGAATTACTCAAACCGTCAATGATCTTCTCCAGATTATTTTCACCGGGCATCCCGGATAAATACAGGATTGATACCGGCCCGGTCCGCTGGACGACCGCCCGACCATAATTGTTCTCCCGGCATGACTCTTCAAAAAGATCAGTTGCCACCCGGACCTCATATTCCTGAACGGCATTAACCAGCGGCGGTAACTGCACTGTCAGGTAAGTCTGTTTCGCTCGCGGCAGGGCAACCTCGTTTAATTCCTTTTGCAGTTTTCCGTCAATATAAAAATATACCGTCGCTTTGGTATCTTCAGTGCTGCTCAAAATCAAACGCGCCTCGACCGGTTCCGCCGGAGCGACCGATGGCGGGCAATGAAAATCCACCATCCGGATATCCCGCAAGCCGGACGGTCCGATCGGCCGGACAAAAACCGTTACTCCCTGTTTTAATAATTCCGCCTGGACCGATCTCAGATCGCCTTGCGTCGAGCGTCCATCGCTTAAAAGAACTAATTCCTTTTGATAACCGGACGGGAAAGTGTTCAAAGCCAAAAGCAGGGCCGAGCCCAGATCCGTTCCGAGCGGATTGACCCGGGCAGAAAGCGTGTCCCGAACCGGAAACTCACTTATCGGAACCGGCATCACTTCGATCAACGCCTCCCGGCCGAAAACCACCAGACCAACCCGGTCTAATGGTTTTAATGATCTGATATTTTTGTGGATCGCGTCCAGGACAGCGGTTTGATCAAGAAAGATACTACCGGAATTATCGAGCAAATAAATGCGGCAAAGATTTGGACTGGTCGCTTTTATTTCCAACCCGCTGAGCACAGCCAGAAGTGACAACACGGCCAATCCGCGCAAAATAAATGAGATCACCCGCGACCGGGTCCGGGTCAATCGCCGAAGGGTTAACCCGTACAGAACAACTAAGGCGACAGGCAAACAGAGTAAATACCAGGGATGAATAAAAGTAATCGAACCCATAAGTTTATAAACGTAAAAAATTCTTGCCCGGTAATTGGCGGACGATTTTTTTTAGTTCCATCACGAGCAAAGTACTGGAGACCAGAGCCGGCGGAAGTTTGGATTGTTGAATAATTTCATCGATATTTTTCGTATCGTCCAGTGTCAACGTTTCCCAGATAGCTTTTTCCCGGTAATCAAGGCCACTGATCACCGCCTGTCTGGAACCGGCTGTTTTTTGCTCTCCTTCAACCGCTCCGGTAAAGGCCGACTGATAAGGACCCAGTTCCTCAATAATATCATCCGCTGTTTCTACCAGCTTAGCGCCCATCTTGATCAAACGATGGCAACCCTGACTGGTCGGACTGTCAACCTTACCCGGTAAAGCAAAAACTTCCCGCCCCTGATCCAACGCCAGGTCAGCCGTGATCAACGCGCCGCTGCGACGCGGGGCCTCAACCACCACCACCCCTAAAGAAAGCCCGCTGATGATCCGGTTCCGGACCGGAAAATTACGGCCATCGGGCGGGGCATTTAACGGCAACTCAGAAATAACCGCTCCGGATTCAACGATCCGCTGGGCCAATTTCTTATTTTCCGACGGATATAATTTATTTATTCCGCTTCCTAACACGGCCAGAGTCCGACCACCCTTAAATTTTAACGCTCCGTTATGGGCAAACGTGTCGATCCCGCGCGCTAAACCGCTGACCACGCAGAGACCACGCTGGGCCAGATCGACCGCCAACCGTTCCGCCTGACGCTGGCCGTAATAACTGGCCCGGCGCGAACCAACCAGGGCGATAGACAGAAAATCTTCCGGTCTGATCTCGCCCCTTACATATATCAGGATCGGGTGATCAAAGATCGTCTTTAAATTCCGGGGATAATCCTGATCCTCGTAACTAATAATCTTAACGTTTAATTTCCGGGCCAGCTCTAATTCCTGCTCCCCGCGTTTCTCCTTAACCGATTTCACAATGTCATCGGCCAATTTGTGACCGATCCCCGGCACCCGCTGTAAGTCATTAGCCGAAGCTTTCAGAGCTTTATCTAAACTGCCGAACATTCGGTTTATCCGACCGTAAAGAATCGAACCGATATTCGGGGTAGCGTTTAAAGTGACTAAATTTTCCAGATTATTCATGGCTTCTTGTTCCGTTAGAGATCACAAAAAATGGTGTATCTCAGGTTGTCTCAACCTGAGGACATTTTGCCGAGATTGAGACAATCTCGGCTACTCCACCTTTTCTCCGAAAATTTACTCCGGATAACCAACCGGAATAATATAAAGCGGGGCCTCGTTATCAGGCAATCCCAGAACATCTTTAACATCCTCATCCCGGAAAGCCCCGATGGGAACCGAACCGAGTCCCAGGGCGACGGCCTGAAGATGAATATTCTGACCGATATGCCCGGTCTCGACGTGAACAAAAAGCGGGGCGCGGTCGCGATATCGTTTGGCGCATTTAGCGTAATCACCGGAAATAACAAAAGTCACCGGGGCCTTTTTAATGTAGGGCTGGCCCAGGGCCGCTTCAGTTAAATCTTCCAATAAATTTTCTTTACTGATTAATTTCAGTGAATGGGTTTCCGGAATATACTTATAATATCCATCTTTTTTCAACAGATAAAGAGACATAGGATAAAGCGCCCCGGCTGAAGGAGCAGTTCGAAATCCTATCCGGCCGCGCCGAGCCGTAATGCCCTGGGCCGCCCAGCAGAGCTGGGAGATCTGCTCCAAAGTCAGTTCCTTTTGAGCATACTTTCTGACCGAACGCCGTTTCAGAAGAGTTTGCTCCAACGATATCCGGCCATCCGTTTTCGGGACCGGCAGATTTATCTCGCCGGGATTATCAACCGGCGGATTCAGCGGCTCGCCATTACTCTCCGCCGCGCAGGAACATAAGAGACAACACAAATAAACAACCAGGCTTAACATCATCATTTCTTTCATGATTCACTCCTTCAAATTAAATCCCAGCAACCTGGGCCAGGACACATAAAATTTCCAAACCATCTAAGATTATAGATAAATTGCGTGACGTTTCAACCTTTTTCGTTTCAGCATTTTCCCTTGAAATACTTCACTCCGCATGATAGAATTTAAATTAAATGGATGGAATACCTACCGGCAGGTATGTTTAACACGATCCTGGAGGCAATCAAACGATTAGAGAATAGAGAAACTCTTTCAGAAGCAGATAATGGGTAAAAACATGAGTGATATACGTGCTGAAATTAAATTACATCCTTCATGGCTTTCTATGTTCAAAGATGAATTTGAACAACCCTATCTGAAAGCATTAAAGCAATTCCTGGTGACGGAAAAACAGCAGGGAAAAGTCATATTTCCCCCGGGGAGTCTGATTTTTAACGCGTTTAATTCAACATTTTTTGATTCAGTTAAAGTGGTTATTCTGGGGCAAGACCCTTATCACGGCCCTAATCAGGCCCACGGATTGTGTTTCTCAGTTCTGCCGGATGTACCTTCTCCTCCATCGTTACTGAATATATTTAAAGAAATTCATCAGGATTTAGGCGTTCCAATGCCGGATCATGGCTGTCTCCAATCCTGGGCAAAGCAGGGGGTATTGTTGCTCAACGCAATGTTGACCGTTGAACGAAACCGGGCCGGATCTCATCAAGGGCGCGGCTGGGAGCAGTTTACCGATCGAGCCATTCAATTGTTAAATGAACAGCGCGAGGGATTGGTGTTTTTACTGTGGGGTAGTTATGCACAGAAGAAAGGGCAGTTTATTGACAGTCAAAAACACTTAGTACTGAAAGCTCCCCATCCGTCACCACTGTCAGCCCACCGCGGTTTTTTCGGCACTCGACATTTTTCCCAAGCGAACGATTATCTGGTTCAACAAGGGCAAACCCCCATTGATTGGAGTCTGCCCCCGATAGGGAGTCGGGGCAAGCCCCATTAAGTCAATTACAGAATGCCGGTTAGGATGAGTAAACTCTAACGCCCTTCATAACACTTTTCTCAGCACCCGCAAAGAAACTTTATCGGAAACCATCACCCGACCGATCCCGCGCGGCAAAACCCAATGTAATTTTTTCCGACTGATTTTTTTGTCATATTTTAGCTTGGAAATTATCTGCCCGGGTCTCAAACCAGCCGGTAATCTAATCGGTAAGCCGTATTTTTCCAGCAGGGCGGTTTGACGTTTCAGGAAATCAGACCCGACTAACTTTAAAGAAACGGCCAGGTTAGCCGCAATAGTCATTCCCAGAGCCACGGCTTCCCCATGTTGATGCCGCTTAAATTGACCTAAGGATTCCAGTGCGTGACCAACCGTATGCCCGTAATTAAGAATCATTCGAACTCCAGACTCATCTCTTTCGTCTTTAGCAACCAATCGAGATTTAATTACCACCGCTCGCACAATAACCTTTTCCAGGATCGACCAAATATCCTTATTTCTTTCCAGTATTTTAAACAAGTGGCCATCTTTGATCACGGCGTATTTAATTATTTCCGCCCAGCCGTTTTTCATCTGGCGTCGCGGCAAGCTCCTCAAAACTCTGGGATCGATCAATACCACCCGCGGCTGATAAAAAGCACCAACCAGGTTCTTTCCCTGGGACAAGTTAACTCCAACCTTTCCACCGATACCGGCATCAACCTGGGCCAGTAAAGTGGTTGGAATCTGGATAAAATTCACGCCACGCAGATAAGTGGCCGCCACAAAACCGGTCAGGTCGCCGATCACCCCGCCGCCCAGAGCCACCAACACCGCGGACCGGTCAAAACGAAATTTCAAAAGCTTTTGGTAAATATTTTTGGCGGTGGTCAGCGACTTTTGCGTTTCCCCGACTGGTAAAATGATCCGGCGCACGGAAAACCCAGCCCGCCGACACGAACGGGTCACCTGAGACAAATACAACCGGGCGACGTCTTTATCCGTAATAATACAAATGTCACGAACGCCTAACAGCCTTTGCCGAATGAGTTTTCCCGCCGGCGATAATAATCCTGATTTGATCAGGATCGGGTAACTTCGACGGCCCAATTTTACTTGAATTTTTTTCATTGCCAGTGATTATATCAATTCAGGCTTCATTGGGGAATAAATTTCGCATAGAAATTAGTTGAAAACATCGAATAATTAACTATAATAAAATTTTAAATCAAATCTTACTTAGAGGACAACCATGTTAAATCCAGAAGCTGCCCAACAAATCGTCAAAAAAATAATGCTCTACTCTCAGGCCGACCAGACGGAAGTTATCATTCAAAACTACAGTAAATCACTGACCCGCTATGCCAATAATGTCATCACCCAGAACGTGCATGAAAATGAGATCATGGAAGTGACCATTCGGGTAATTAAAGACGGCAAAACGGCCCGGATGACAACCACTCAGGTAGACGACGATTCCTTAAAAAAAGTCCTGCGGCAGGCGATGGTCCTGCTGAAAAACCAGAAAAAAGATCCCAAAATATTATCGTTGGCCTCCAAACAAAAATATCAACCGCTCGATACTTATGTTGAGCGAACGGCCAAGTTTTCCCCGCTCAAGCGAGCTCAGGCTATCCGCAACGCGGTCGTCGAGTGCACTCAGAATAATCTTAAAGGATCCGGTATTTTTTCTAACTCGAACACGGTCCTGGCAATTGCCAATTCCAAAAAACTTTTTAATTATCACCGGGCGACTGAAGCTAACTTCACCCTGACGGCCATCGGCCCGGACAGCAACGGCTGGGCCGGCGAGACCAATAAAGACGTGGACCGGATCGATACCCGCGAAATCGCCAAGCGAGCGATTGAAAAAGCTCTGAAAAGTAAAGATCCGGTCAGTCTGCCGGCCGGGCAATACACGGTCATCCTGGAACCGGCCGCGGCCGTGGAATTTTTGTTATTCATGGCCTTTCAGGGATTTGGCGCGTTGTTATATCAGGAAGGACGGAGTTTCCTCAGCGGTAAACTCGGCAAAAAATTAATGGGTTATAATATTTCGATCGTCGATGACGTTTACCACCCCCAGAATCTCGGCATGCCTTTTGATTTCGAAGGCCTGCCCCGACAAAAAGTATCATTAATTGAAAACGGGGTGGCCAAAAGAGTAGTCTATGACCGGTTGACCGCTAAAAAGGCTAAAAAGCAATCCACCGGACACGCCTTACCCCAACCGAACACCCACGGACCGTTACCAACCAACCTGATCCTGATGCCCGGAGACTCTTCGCTTAAAGAAATGATCGCGTCTACTAAAAAAGGCGTACTGGTCACCGAATTCCATTATACCAATATTATCGATCCCATGAAAATGACTTTAACCGGTATGACCCGGAACGGAACTTTCCTGATCGAGAACGGAACTATCAGCCGGGGCATCAAGAATATGCGGTTTACTGAAAGTGTCCTGAAAGCGCTGTCAAACGTGGAACTTCTTTCCAAGGACCTGAAATTATGCAACAGTTTTTTTGGCGGCGGTTTTGTCACCCCGTCTTTAAAGATAAATAATTTCAATTTTTCGAGTGGTACTAAGTTTTAGGGAGATAAACATGAAAGATTTTATTCATCTCGCTCTGGATACGGCCACTGCCCGCGGGGCCAGTTACGCCGATATCCGGATCATTCAGGAAGAACACGAAGATATCCAGATCAAAAATGGCCGGATCGGGTCTCTGGACCAGGCCACTACTTTCGGGTTCGGCGTCCGGGTGATCGCCGATGGAGCCTGGGGTTTTGCCTGCAGCAGTAAGGTCGAACGGTCCGAGATCGAAAAGATCAGCGCTCTGGCCGTCGATATCGCCCACGCCAGCGCGTCATTAAAAATCGAAGATATCCAGCTCACCCGGGAAAACATTTACACCGATTTCTGGACCACCCCTTATGTGATCGATCCCTTTCGCGTCCCGCTGGAAGAAAAAATTAATTTATTAATGATCATTGACAAAATTTTACGTAAAGACAAGCGGATCAAAGTAGCCGAAAGTGGTATGTCCTTTAAACGGGAACATCAATGGCTGGGCACCTCGGAAGGCAGTTTGATCGAACAGATCCTGTTACGCAGCGGTGCCGGTTATTCCGCCCACGCGGTCGGAAAAGGGGATACCCAAGTCCGCTCTTTCCCTTCTTCTTTCCGCGGTCAATACGCCTCCATGGGTTATGAATTGATCAATAATCTGAAACTGGTCGAAAACGCGGAACGGACCAGAAAAGAAGCGATCGGATTGCTTTCCGCCAAACCCTGTCCCAGCGGAAAAATGGATCTGATCCTGGGCGGTGACCAACTGGCTCTCCAGATCCATGAATCGGTCGGACATCCGACCGAACTCGACCGGGTCTTCGGTGCGGAAGAAAGCTTTGCCGGTAGTAGTTTTGCCACGCCGGAAAAATATAAAAATTTACGTTACGGTTCGAAGATCGTCAACCTGGTCGCCGACGGCACGGTCCCGGGCGGACTGGCCACGGTCGGTTATGACGATGACGCGGTCCGGTCCCAGCGCTGGCACATCGTCAAGGACGGTATGTTCACCGGTTATCAGACCAACCGCGAATACGCCCTGAAAGTCGGTGAAAACAAGAGCCGCAGTTGTTGCCGGGCCGATGGGTTTACCCGCATCCCCATGATCCGAATAAATAATCTTAGTCTCATGCCCGGCACCTGGAAGCTGGATGACCTGATCAAGGATACCAAACACGGTATCCTGATGGAAACCAATAAATCCTGGAGTATCGACCAGATGCGGTTGAATTTCCAGTTCGGTTGCGAGATCGGCTGGGAAATCAAAAACGGGAAAAAAATCCGGATGGTCAAAAACCCCACTTACCAGGGGATCACCCCCGAATTTTGGGGTTCCTGTGACGCCATCTGCGATAACCAGCACTGGACCCTCTGGGGCGTAGCCAACTGCGGTAAAGGCCAACCCGGCCAGCGGGCCGAAATGTCGCACGGGACTTCGCCGACCCGGTTCCGTGGAGTAAATGTCGGTATAAAGTAGGGACAGGACAACGTCCTGTCCGTACCATGTAGCTGCGGGGCTTGCCCCCGCCTATATAAGCGACCACAAGGGTCGCAGCTACAATAATAAAACAAGGAATTTATTATGAGCAAAATCCTGGTCGCTTACTATTCCCGGACCGGTCATACCGAAAAAATGGCTCAGTTAGTCATTGAAGGGGTTAAAAAAGAAAACGTTGAGGTCGATCTGAAAAAAATCGGTGACTTCCCGGTCAAAGAACTACTGGATTACGATGGGATCATCATCGGCTCACCCTGTTATTACGGCGCGCCGGCGGCGGAAGTAAAAAAATTATTTGATGACAGTGTCAAGTTTCACGGTAAACTTGACGGTAAAGTCGGTGGGGCGTTTACTTCTTCCGGGAATTTAGCCGGCGGTAACGAAACAACTACCTTGGATATTCTTCACATGATGCTGGTTCACGGTATGATAATCCAGGGCGACCCTAAAGGCAGTCATTACGGGGCGGTCGCGGTGGGGAAACCGGACGAACGGGCAACCAAGGAATGTCAGAAGCTGGGTCAACGCATCGCTCGACTGGTTAAAAAATAAACTTTTAGTTAATTGCAGTCACCCACGAACGTAAAATTTGTTATTAATTATTTTATTCTAGTTTTTTAATCAACCTGGCCGGATTGCCGGCGACGATCGAATGATCTTCGACTTTATCCACCACCACGCTACCGGCCCCGATAATACATCGATGCCCCACATCATTCATGACAACCGCCTTACTTCCGATCCAGACATCATTGCCAATCGAAACCATGACCTTTTTACCTGAATGTTCAATAATTTTTTTATTGGGGTCATCAAAATAATGCTGCTGGGTCCCGGATAATATAAGCACATAGCCGCCGATCACAACGTCATCCCCGATGGTCACTTTACCCATAGTCGAATAATAACCGATAACGACGTTATTGCCAATAATCGTATCGCGATAATGACAAAAGGATCCGTATTTAAATTTGACCCGGCGTCCGACTTTTTTCAAAGTACATTTATAATAAAAAAATCTGAGGTATTCCCCGAAGGCAAACGGAACTTTCGATAAGACAATAGACACCTCGACATAACGATGACAGAAAATCCCGAACCAGCCGAGCAAGACACATGGGATAACCAACAAAATCGCTAAAACAAATTCGAACATGATGATAACGTTTCTCAGCGTTAAAGCGGTTTTTTTAAGAAGTTTTTTCATTGTTTTCCTTTTGTAACTACCTTGCTTTGTTGAAAACCTATCAAAATACCCCCCCCTCCCTTGATGGGAGGGGCTGGGGGAGGGTGAAACAAAGACTCACCCCCACCTATCCTCCCCCATCAAGGGGGAGGAATTCAACAGAGCATGCCTATTTCAGGTCTTTCCATTTTTTATCTACGATCGCTTTGACTTCCGGCGGGATCCGCATCTCCTCCGGCCAGGGACGAGTAAAGCCTTCGGCTTTCAGTTTCCGCGTGGCATCAATTCCGACTTTGGAACCGTAACCGATCGTCCGGGCCGCGTGGTCCAGCACATCCACCGGACCCATAACAAATTCCATATCACGCTGCGGATCGATATTATTTAATGCCTTCCAGATAACTTCCGAAGAATTCCGGATATTAACATCCTCATCAACCACCACGATCACTTTGGAAAACATAGCCTGCCCCATCCCCCAGAGCGCGTGCATGACCTTGCGGGCATGGCCGGGATAGCTTTTTCTGATGGAAACCAGCAACAGATTATGAAAGACACCTTCAAAAGGCATGTGGACATCGACTATTTCCGGCAGATGCATCCGCATGATCGGTAAAAACATTCTTTCAATGGCCAGTCCCATCAGACAATCCTCCATCGGCGGCCGGCCGACCACGATCGTTTGATAGATCGGATCTTTGCGATGGGTAATACATGTAATATGAAAAACAGGATACTCTTCCGGTAAAGAGTAAAAACCGGTGTGGTCGCCGAACGGGCCTTCCATCCGTTTTTCATCGGCCTTGACGTAACCCTCCAGGACGATCTCCGAGTTAGCCGGAACTTCCAGATCCACGGTCTCGCACTTGACCATTTCCACGGCCGCCCCGCGCAGGTAACCGGCCATGATCATTTCATCAACATCCGGCGGAAGAGGAACGGCCCCGGCAAAAGAAACCGCCGGGTCAGACCCGATCGCCACCGCTACTTCGATCTTGTCCCGACCTTTCCTTTGAGTATCGGCAAAATGGCGCGCGCCGTCCTTCTGCATCTGCCAATGCATGCCGGTAGTGGCACCGTCGAAAACCTGCATCCGGTACATACCGCAGTTACGCTTCCCGTTCTCAGGATTCTTGGTAAAAACTAACGGTAAAGTAATGTAACGGCCGCCATCCTGCGGCCAGCATTTAATGATTGGGAATTTATCTAATGAAGGTTTATCTTTTATAATGACTTCCTTACACGGACCAGTCTTAACGGTTTTGGGAAATAGTTTTGAGGCCAGGTCCATCAGTTTCGGCAGAGCCTGGAGTTTCCCGAGCAAACCGCCGCCGGACTGGCCGGGTGCATTCATCAGATCGGAAATAAGACTATTAACCTGCGTGGTCAACTCAGATAACGATTTCACACCCAGGGCCAGAGCCATCCGTTCTTCCGTACCAAAAGCGTTGATCAAAACAGGAGTTTTAAATCCCTTAACGTTTTCAAACAGCAGGGCCGGGCCCTTTTGCTTGATTGTCCGGTCAGCGATCTCAGTGATCTCCAGATCACGGTCGACCTCAACCGCCACACGTTTCAGCAATTTTTTCTTTTCTAATAAACTAATAAACTCGCGTAAATCTCTAAAAGACACGGTTTTTCTCCCATAATATGTAGCTGCGACCTTTACGGTCGCCTACACTGGGCGGGGACAAGCCCCGCAGCTACATAATTATTCAACCTTACACCTGTAACCTTTAACCTTTTCGGGCTACATACAAATTAACAATCCCACCGCTCATCGGATAAACCTCAATCTGCCGGGCGCCGTGGGCGGACAGTAATTTTACCATTTTTTCTTTGTCAGGAAAAGAAAGTACTGACTCCGGCAGATAAGAATAAGCGGCCATCCGGCTCCGGGAAATCATGTTACCCAGTCTAGGCAAAATCCGGGTAAAATAAAATAAATATAAGGACGCGAAGATATTGTTTAGCGGTTTACCACGCCTCGGGCGGGGCAAGCTGAACTCCAGGATGGCCAACCGGCCACCGGGGATCAGAACCCGGAACATTTCCTTCAGCCCGCCTGACAGATCAACCAGGTTACGCAGACCAAACGCGATCGAGCAGACAGCAAAAGAATTATCTTTGAATGGCAATCGGCACGTATCCGCCGCGGAAAGATAACAATCGTTAGACGGCACTTTTTGCTTGAGTTTATCCCGGGCAATTTTGAGCATGGGCAAAGCGAAATCCGTCCCGATAACCCGGTTATTTGATTTCCGCCG
Source organism: Planctomycetota bacterium (assembly GCA_030633885.1). GTDB lineage: Bacteria > Planctomycetota > MHYJ01 > JACQXL01 > CAKKQI01 > DAOWBV01. The sequence continues at coordinate 16,030 of DAOWBV010000003.1, read as the reverse complement.
AAAAGTCAAGGCCAGCTCAGCCGTTCCGGTACAGACGTCAAGCACCTGATAATCCCGGTTCAGCTCTCGTGTGACGATCCGAACGGTTTTTTGACGCCAGGCATGGTCCTGACGAAGGCTGAGAAAAGAGTTCAGGAAATCATACCGCGGCGCGATTTGGGAAAACATTGCTTTAATGTCTGAGGATTTTTTATTCATAATTCAGATCGTTCCAACCACCAGGCGAGCATTAAAAATATTAGCCCGCCGATCACCAGCCAAGGCGTTAAAGATTGACTGGTCACGACAAAAAGTTTTTCCTGTAATTCGGACAACGGAGCTGCTTCTGACAAAAAAGTCTGTCCATTATTATCCGATTCAGCCTCGTCGCACAGGTTAACCGCGATCTGATAAGGCGCGGCCCCGCCCTTGAGTTCAGCCACCCCGACCATTAACGGCACAAAACTGACCGTCTGATTAACCACCTTGATCGTTTCGGGCTGACCGCCCGGCCGGAGCAATGTCATAACACGTTTACCGATCGCCCCCTTAATATTTCTTAAATTGATCACCACCGGTTGGCCGGTCCGGTAATATCCGTATTGGTCTGTCCGATTTTGCCGGCCGGTTAATTCATTTACCAAATTCATCCAGAAAACAGGGAAGGAAATATCCAGCGGCCAGTTAGTGGCGCTATTCCCGGACCCGCGCCAGTTAAGGTCAAAATTTATCACCAGCAGGCGTGTCGAATCGGCTAATTCCGGACCGCCAGATCTTTTCCATTGACCGATCAGGGGAAACTCACCAGCGGAAATAAATGATTGCCAGTACTCTTTTTCCGACGGTAAAATTTCCGTCTCCCGGGCGTGCCAGATATTAATGTTCTTGAAATCAACGTAAGGTAAAAACGGCGAATCAAAATTCTGGTAAGTAACCGCCGGATCTTTTAAATCGCCCATTATCCGAAACGGACCAAAATCAGCCGCCGGATTCACCAAAACCGTATTGGTGCCGGAGATCGGTCCGGCCGGTAAAACATTATTATAAATGAATAAATCATGATTTAATTTCTTGATATCTTTCGGAGCCGGAAAATATTCTACTTGCGCCCCGGGAATGGATTGCAAAACTTTTAGTAGTAACGGATTGTCCGGACCGGTCAAACAGACCTTAACTTCGGGATTAACCAGACGACTTAACCAGACAGTGTTATCAGAACCTAATTCGTCTCCATACGGATAAATCGGACTTTCGTGCGGTTCCAATTTAATACCTATGTGTACTTTAATGATCAGAGGTAAAGATTTGCCGGGACGTCCTTTGAGTAGATTCGTCTGATGAAAGATCAATGAGCGCTTAGTCTGGCCGCTCATTTTTACCTCGCGTGATGCGATCATTTGATCGTCAGCTTTAATTGTCAGGACGGCTTTTTGCTCTTCACTCGAAAAGTTTTGCACCCGGACAAAAATATCATGGAGCGATTCATCCCGAACCGGTGTCACGGCCAGGTGGGTAATAGCCAGGTTACGGGAAGGAGCCCCCTGTAAAATAAACAATGGTTTGATCTTCAATAGATCGATCAGGTCAGCCGGCAGTTTTTTGTCAGAAACAAAGTAGACCGTAGTCTGGGGCGGCGCACGGTTGATCAATCCGGCCGCGCGAGTGATCAGCCCAAGCAGATCTTCCGGCGCATCTGTCGGCTGAAGATTTTTTAAATGTTCCCGGGCCGCGGGCGGCGTTTGCTTACTGACCAGGTCACTGAAACCGCTTGACCCGGTAAAAATGGCCACCCGACTGTCATTTTCTAATCCATTTAGCGAAGTATTTACCGCTTTGATCAACTTATTCCAACGACCTGATGTTTTCAAACTGGCGGAATTATCTATCAGAATAATCACATTTTGAGAAACTTTTTCCCAACTGACCCTGGCCGGTTGGCTCAGGGCCAGGACCAAACCGCCCACACCCAGACACTGCAGGATCATGATCAGGGTAACCTTTTTCCAGGAGGAAACCCGGCGCTGGGCAATGGTTTCATCCATCCGCCGCCAGATAAAAATACTCGGCACGATCAGGGTGACCGGCCTCATCCGCCAGAGCCGGAGCAGAATTATCAGCGGGATCAACAGCAGGCCCCAGAACGCTTCGGGATATTGAAAATTCATGATTTTAACAGTCTATAAATAAAATCCCCCTCCCTTGATGGGAGGGGATAGGGGAGGGTAGTACTTCGTCACCCCCACCTTACCTCCCCCATCAAGGGGGAGGCAACACAAAAGAAATTTTAACCTTATTTCAAAAGCCCACCCTGGCGCAGGAAATTCAAAAGTAAAGTTTCCAGCGCCAGATCGGTATTCACGTGAAAATATTTAATATTATGTTTGGCGCAAAAAGACTGCCATTCTTCGATGAATTTATTTAAAGTTTGTAAGTATTCGGTCCGTTTTTTCTCGTCCACCAGCACAGTCCGGGTAGCGCCGATCTCGGCATCCTTTAATTTTACCCAACCGGTCAGGACCGGATTTTCTTCGGCCCGGGTCAAAAGATGAAAAACACTGACAACAAAACCACGCTGAACAAATTTAAGCAGATACTCTCCGGCCAAAATGCCTCTTTCCCCATCCGCCCGGGATTCCATCAGGTCTGAGATCAGGATCAATAGTCCTTTCGCCCGGATCTGCTTATTCAAAGAATTTAAAGCCACGCTTAAATCAGTCTCACCCCGGGCATCCAATGATTCCAGGAATTTCAAGACGTCTAAAGCCTGACTTTCGCCCCGGAATTCCGTCGAAGTTTTTAATAACTGCCCGGAAAAACCGAAAATCCGCAGGGGGTTATCAGTCACCAATCCGATATAACCCAAAGCGGCGGCTAATTGGCAGGCGTATGTGAATTTTTCGTCGCGGGCCGGAGTCTTTTTTGACCGGCGCGGAGCGGCCATCGAAGCGGTCAGATCCAGAAGAATATAAACCGGCAATGATTCTTCCCGGGCGAATTCTTTGATGAAAAGTTTTTCGGTCCGGCCGAAAACATTCCAATCAATGCGCTGGGCTTCGTCGCCGGGCGAATACTTGCGGTAATCGCTGAATTCCATTCGCCCGCCTTTCTGCCGGATGGTTTTTTCGCCGGTTGTTCCGGCAGCCAGAACCTTGCGGACAATAAATTTCAGGCGGGAGAATTTCTGTAAAAATTCTTCGTCAAATAATTTACTCATAAATATCTCTGCACTGGTAGACAACGACCTTAACGGTCGTTAATAGTAAATAATAAAATCAACGAGGATAAACCTCGTTGTCTACCAAAAATTAAAAGAAACAAGCAGGGATAAACCCCGTAGCTGAATATATTATTTGTAGCTGCGACCTTTACGGTCACCCCTGAATAATTTACTCGTTACCCTCTGACCGTAAAGTTAACCTGATGTCCCCGAAATCTTCGGCCTGGTCCAACTCGACTTTTTGCTGCCGGGCCAGCTCCAGAGAAGCGAGCAAATTTTTCAACACATTAAAACGGTCCGCCTTTTGACCGACCAATTCGGAAAACATCAGTTGGGAAACCTTTTTTAATCGCTGAATGATATTTTCGATGAATTTTTCAACCGGGACGTCATCGTAAAGAATGGAAGTGGAAATATCGAGCGTGGTTTCACTGCTTAACCGACTAAAAGCGCGGACGAGCGTCCAGAGATCGAGCTCGATCAATGCTTCCTCTTCTTCGTTTTCTGTCCGTTTAACGTGGATAACGGGACGGCTCCGCCTTTGAGAATATTCGGTGATGAGAGGCCTGAATTTCTGGGCGAGATCTTTATATTTTTTGTACTCGATGAGTTTGCGGACCAGTTCAAAACGCGGGTCGGCTTCCTCCGGCTCCTCTTCATCCCGCGGCATGAGCGTCTTGGATTTGATCTCCATCAGGGCGGAAACCATGACAATAAACTCGCCCGCCAGATTAATATCCAGTTTTTTTATCATTTCAAGATAACTGATATATTGCTCGGTAACCCGGGCGATGGGAATATCGTAAATATTTAGTTCGTCCTCTTTTATCAGGTAAAGTAAAAGGTCAAGAGGACCGTAAAAATTTTCCAGCTGAATTTTGCTGTCCATATTTTCAATCATGATTTTAGACGCAAACGGCTTTTTTTACCTGGGCCATGGTGTGTTGAGCAACCTGACGAGCTTTTTTATTACCGCTTTCGATTACTTCTTCCACGTACCCTTTTTTTGATAATATTTCCGCCCGTTTGGCGTGAATCGGGCTCAGGATCTTAAACATTGCTTCGCTTAATTCTTTTTTGCAGTCGGCGCAGCCGATCCCGGCTTTTTTGCATTCAACCGATAAAACACCAGTCCGGCCGTCATTAAACACCTGCTGATACTTATAAACGTTGCATTCTTCCGGATGGCCCGGATCATTTCTTTTGATCCGCTTGGGATCGGTGATCATGGTCTTGATCTTTTTAGTAATGTCTTCGGGCGAGTCGGACAAGTTGATCACGTTCCCGTAACTCTTGCTCATCTTCCGACGGTCCAACCCCATTAACCGGGCCGTTTTGGTCAGTAACGCCTGGGGTTCCGGAAAGATCGACTGTTGTTTTTTCTCAAAAAGATGGTTGAACCGACGGACGATCTCGCGGGTCAACTCCAGATGAGGCAGTTGGTCTTCGCCGACCGGGACCGCGTTGGCCTGGTAAATCAAAATATCGGCCGCCTGCAAAACCGGATAACCCAGAAAAGCGTAAGTCTTAATATCCTTGTCGGCCAATTCTTTTAGTTGTTCCTTGTAAGTCGGACAGCGTTCCAGCCAGCCGATGGGTGTAATCGTTCCCAGGATAAAAGCCAGTTCCACATGCTCGACCACATCGGACTGCCGGAAAATAACGCTTCGCTCAGGGTCAACCCCGCAAGCCAGCCAGTCAACCACGTTATCCAACCCGTCGGCCCGGATCCGGGCCGGATTTTTGTATTCACTCATCAAAGCATGCCAGTCGGCGATCATGTAAAAACAATCATGATCGGCCTGCAGTTTTACCCAGTTTTCCAAGGCACCAACCAGATGACCCAGATGCAGTTTCCCGGTCGGCCGCATACCCGAAAGAATCCTTTTTCTGACCATTTTTTAATTATCCTCCGGCTATTTTTTGCAAAAGTATCCCGACCTGATCAAGAATCACATGAATAAAATTAAAACCACCGATCATGACCACAAATATAATAATAAAAAAACCGAAAGGTTCCATTCGGTCAAATGACGACTTCATATCCCACGGTAAAAAATAACGCAGTACCCGGGATCCGTCCAGCGGCGGAATCGGGATCAGGTTAAAAATACCGAGAATTAAATTAATAATGATCAGCAGATAAAAAACAATATAATTAAATTGAGCCAGGGAACCCGTAAAAATATCCAGCCGGGCGGTGAACGCGAAAAAACCAAATCCGATCAGTGCTAAAGAAAAATTAGCGGCCGGCCCGGCCAGACTGCTGATCAGCATACCTTTTTCCGGGTTACGAAAATTATACGGATTGATGGGAACCGGCTTGGCGCCTCCGAAAATAAATCCGAAAGAAAAATAAGATATTAAAGGAACAATGATCGTCATCATCGGGTCAATATGCTTTACCGGATTAAGGGTGATCCGGCCGGCGTGATAAGCGGTCGGGTCGCCCAACCGATAGGCCGCGTAACCATGGGCGCACTCGTGAATGATCGCTGAAAACATAAGGATAATAAAAGCTACCGGAAATAGACCCATTATGATCATTACTCCTTTTAAAATATTTATTTCATATTACATTTTCCAGACAAAAATGCAACTTTTATTCTCCTTCGCCTCACCACTCTCGAGCGGTGAGGCTACGGAAGAATTTCGCTCGATACTCCTCAGACCAGCATATCGAAACTAATGGAAGCTTTATCTGGGCAATTTTATTGACAATTATTCAAGTTTGTATTAGAATGAAAATTCTGAGGTGATTTGATGACCAAGTGCTGGCGTAAGCCTTTAGATACAGCCGTAACGGAAGCCCCGCGAGGTAAAATTCACATCATCAAAGAACGCTGTAAAGGGTGTTCTTTCTGCGTTGAATTCTGTCCGAAAAAAGTGCTCGAACTTTCCAGCCACTACAACGCCAAGGGCTACAATCTGCCTGAGGTAAAAAATCCTGAAGCCTGCATCGCCTGTGATCTCTGCACGATCATCTGTCCTGATTTCGCCATTTATTGTGAAGTGGAAAAGAAAAAACCGACCACGGGTAAAAAACTAAAACAAACTAAAAAAAATGTTAGAAGTTGAGAAGCCGGTCCTGACCGGCAGTCATTTCATGAACGGCGACAATGCCTGCGCCGAAGGCGCCCTGGCCGCCGGTTGCCGTTTCTTTGCCGGCTATCCGATCACCCCGGCCACCGAAGTGACCGAACGCATGTCCGAACGCCTGCCGTTAGTCGGCGGCGTTTACATCCAAATGGAAGACGAGATCGCTTCAATGATCGCTATTCTGGGCGCCTCCTGGGCCGGTAAACGTTCGATGACGGCCACCTCCGGCCCGGGCTTCAGCTTGATGATGGAAAACATGGGCCTGGGAATTATGATCGAAACCCCCTGCGTTCTGGTCAATGTCCAGCGCGGCGGGCCCTCGACCGGCCTGCCGACCCTGGTCGGCCAGGGCGATATGATGCAGGCCCGCTGGGGTTCGCACGGACCTTACGAAATCATCGCCCTCTGCCCGTCTTCGCCCCAGGAAATGTTCGATCTGACCATTAAGGCTTTCAACCTATCCGAAGAATTCCGCACCCCGGTCCTGGTCATGGCTGATGAAGTGGTCGGCCACATGAGCGAAAAAGTGGTCATCCCGTCCCCGGAAAAAATCAAGATCCATCCCCGTCTCAAAACCAAAGAAAAACCGGAAAAATATCTGCCGTTTAAACCGAACAAAAACCTCGTTCCTCCCATGGCCAACGCCGGTGAGGGATACCACATTCATATCACTGGCCTGACCCATGACGAAAAAGGCTACCCGGTCATTAACGCCAAGACCCAACAAAAATTAGTCAAACGCCTACTCGATAAAATACGCCTTAACCGTGATAAGATCATCATACTGGAAGAAGACAATGTTGAAGGAGCCGATGTGGTGGTAGTTTCCTACGGGATTTCCGCCCGGACGGCCGTTCTGCCGATCCAGCAGGCCCGCAAAGAAGGAACAAAAGTCGGGTTGCTGCGCCTGGTCACCGTCTGGCCCTTCCCGGAAGAAAGAATAAAAGCCCTGGCTAAAAAAGTCAAGGCGATCGTCGTCCCGGAACTGAACCAGGGACAAATATCACTGGTGGTCGAACGCTGTGCCGCCGGGAATGCGAAAGTCATCAGCGTTCCCCACATGGGCGGCGAAACCCATGACCCAAAAGAAATATTGGCGGCCATAAAACAGGCCGTTAAAAAATAAAGAGGAATAATGACGGAAGAACAAATTGCTTTAAACCATCCCATGGACGCTTATCTGCGAGAGGATCGAATACCTCATATCTGGTGTTCCGGTTGCGGGCTGGGGACCTGTCTCAATACTTTCCTGCACGCGTTGGTCAAATCCAAGATCGATATGAAAAAAACTTCCATCGTCTCCGGCATCGGCTGTACCGGCCGGGTGGCGGGCTACGTCAAGCTTGATTCGTTCCACACTACCCACGGCCGACCGATCCCCTTTGCCACCGGCCTGAAACTGGCCAACCCGAAACTGAAAGTGATCGTCTTCAGCGGCGACGGCGACCTGATCTCAATCGGCGGGAATCATTTCATCCACGCCGCCCGGCGGAACGTGGACCTGACCGTCATTTGCGTCAATAATTTTACCTACGGCATGACCGGCGGCCAGGGCGGGCCGACCACGCCGATCACCGCGCGCAGCGCCACCACGCCCTTCGGTAATTTCGAGTTCCCGTTCAACCTGGCTTATTTAGCGGCCGGCAGCGGCGCGGTTTATGTCGCCCGCTGGACCATGCTCGACGTGCGCCGGCTGGAAAATTCTATCCTCCACGCCCTGAACAAAAAAGGGTTCACCTTTGTGGAGATCATCTCGCCCTGCCCGACCCTTTATGGACGAATGAACAAACTCGGCAACGGGCTCAAGATGATCAAAGATTACCAGAAAAATACGATCATTAACCACAAAGTCGACTTGAAAGACGCCGCTCTAGGCATGGACGGTAAGATCGTGGTCGGTAACTTCGTCGATATCCAGCGACCGACCTTCACCGAGGTCCTCTACGACCACATAGCCAAGCCGCAGCCTAATAAAAAAGAAGATATCCCCAAAGAAGAACGGAAAAAAATAGAACACCATGCATAAAGAAATAAGGTTCACCGGTTTCGGCGGACAGGGCATCATCAAGGCCGGTTTCATCACCGGTAAGGCGGCCTGCATCTACGACGACAAGCACTCCACCCTGACCCAGAGTTACGGACCGGAATCACGCGGCGGCGCCTGCAGCGCCCAGCTGGTTATCTCCAGCCAGCCGGTCACTTATCCTGATATCATCGAACCCGACATCTTCATCTCCATGTCACAAGAAGCCTACACGAAATATAAAGACAACCTGAAAAGCGGCGGGGTAATGCTGATCGATGAAGATCTGGTTAAAACCGGCAAGGTCAGAACGGACGTCAAGTTCGCTAAGATACCGGCCACCAGCCTGGCCGAAAATATCGGCCAGAAAGTGGTCGCCAATATCGTCATGCTCGGTTTCATGACCGCGGTCACCAAAGTCGTCTCCAAAAAAGCCATGACCAACGCGATCAAGACCTCAGTCCCGAAAGGGACCGAAACGATAAATCTCAAGGCCTTTGAAAAAGGCTACGAATACGGAACTAAAATATTATAATATAAATGTTATCGATGTCCGGTGATCGGGAACCCTCACTTTTCCGCCTACGCTAAAGCTTCGGCGGACAGGCGAGTGGGGAATTACTGACGAATAGGCAGGCAGACGGAGAATTGGAGTGCCCTAAATAATATTATGAGAGAAATAAAAATCGAACAAATTATTGCGACCGTAAAAAAAATGTGCATCGAGGCCAATTGTATTATCGGAGAAGGCGTAACTCAAGCATTGGAAAAAGCGCTGGAAACTGAAGAATCACCGCAGGGAAAAGAAATACGGCAATAGATCCCGGGAAATAACCGGCGGCTAAAAAAAATATCCAACCGGAAAGATCGCAACTCTAATGGATCAGCGCGGCTGAAGCTTCTAAGTTTGCCACCGTTATGAAAGCACCGGAAGAAATGCACCGGAAAGTTACCCGGAAAAAAACAGCCCGCACCGTAAAAGTATTGAATAACGGGGAGAAAAGTCAAGCAGTTAATAGCCAATAACGGATAATAGAAATAACCTATGAGCTTAGAAAAACAACGGATCAGACTGGTCATTATCGTCCCGGTCATATTAGCGCTTTTGCTGCTAGCCGTTTTTATGTGGCTTAGCTCTAATAAACTGGTCAGCAATAAGATCACCCGAGAGACCAAGCAGGAAATAGTTAAAGTAAACCAGATACTGCAAAACCATATCGAACTGAACGCGAAAACGATCCACGGCTTAATCGATATCATCAAAACGGACAAAAAAATACAATCAGCCTGGTTGAATAAAGACCGGAAACTTCTCCAGCAGGAGTCCAACCGGATCTACGATTGGGTCAATAAAAAATATAATATCACCCACTTCTATTTCCACCAATTAGACGGTGTCAATTTCCTCCGGATGCACAACCCAACCAGGCACGGAGACAAAATAGACCGGTTCACCCTGAAAAGATCCGCGGAAACCCAGATCCCCTGCCACGGGATCGAGCTGGGAATATTCGGAACATTTACCTTGCGGGTCGTTCATCCCTGGTTCATTGATAAGCGATTGGCCGGATTCATCGAATTAGGTGAGGACATCGACCGTATTGCCCCGGAACTGGAAAAAATATTCGGCCTGAAAATGGTCGTGACCATATCAAAAAAACATCTTGACGAAAAAAACTGGCTGGAAGGCCAACGAATGATAGGAACGAAAGGCGACTGGAACAAACTCAAGAATTCGGTTATTTTTTCTTCCGCTTTTCCGGCTCCCCCTGAAGAAGTCCTGAAGCTATTAAACGATGAAAAGCATGAACATCATCAGGCATTCTTTATCAAGATTGACAACCGAATATTCAGCGGCGGCCTGCTTGACTTGCACGACGCATCCGGGAAAACGGTCGGCGACATTTTCGTCGCCAAGGATTTTACTGATCAATTCGCGGACCTGGAAAACTTCGCCTTGACTATGCTACTGCTCTTTTTGCTTTCCGCTTTGGCCCTGGTCCCGTTTTTTTATTTCTATCTCGGTCGGATCGAGAGCCGATTGCAAACCAATATTAAAGAAAAAGACCGTCTGATCAGCGAGTTACAGAACGCGCTGGCCAAAATCAAATCATTAAGCGGACTCCTGCCCATCTGCGCCTATTGCAAAAAAATAAAGGATGACCATGGCTACTGGAAACAGGTGGAATCTTATATTGATGACCATTCCGAAGCGGAATTCACCCACGGCATCTGTCCGCAATGCGCCGAAAAATTATCCGCTGAACTTGATAAAGCAGAGAATGACAAAAAAAAGTAACCACGGATATCGGAGATCAGCTTGATAAATAACAATCCTTATCTCCGTGGCACAGAAAGAGATTGATTTATGAGAGAGCTAAAAACGGAAACTATCATTTCGGCCGTAAAAAAAATGTGTATCGAGGCCAATTGTGTGATCGGGGAAGGCGTTACTGCCGCTCTGGAAAAAGCCCTGACCACCGAAGAGTCACCTCAGGGAAAAGAAATACTGCAGCAGATTCTGGAAAATAACCGGCTGGCCAAAAAAAATATGCAGCCCACCTGTCAGGACACCGGCACGGCCGTCATTTTCATCACCCTGGGACAGGAGGTCCATATCACCGGTGGTGATTTGATCGAAGCAATCAATGAAGGCGTCCGTCAGGGTTACACTGAAGGTTATTTAAGGAAATCCATCGTCGCCGACCCGATCAAACGAAAAAATACCGGCGATAATACCCCGGCGACGATCTACCTGGACTTGGTCGCCGGCGACAAATTTCAGCTCCAGATCCTGCCCAAAGGCGGCGGGAGCGAGAACATGAGTGCTTTAAAGATGCTTAAACCCTCGGAAGGGATCGAAGGCGCAAAAAAATTCGTGATCGAAACCGTGAAGAAAGCCGGCGCTAACCCCTGTCCGCCGATCGTCGTGGGGGTGGGCATTGGGGGCACGTTCGAAGGCGCGGCCCTTCTTTCCAAAAAAGCGCACCTGAGAAAACTCGGCGCCCGGAACCCGGACCCCTTTTATGCCAAACTCGAAGAAGAACTGCTGGAAGAAATAAACAAATTAGGCATCGGGCCTCAAGGTCTGGGCGGCCGGGTCACTGCCCTGGCGGTCCATATCAATCAGGGCCCGGCCCACATCACGGCCCTGCCGGTCGCGGTAAACATAAATTGTCATGCCGATCGATATAAAGTGGTCGTGCTGTAAATCACTTCCTAAAGCGCTTCGGAACCGATGCTGTGGGACCTCAAGGCAAATTACAATTAAGTTTGTTAAATAATAAAAGTCTACCCCCTCTATGGCCTTAAAATTATGAGTCCGAGAAAAAAGAAAAGAATAGCGTTAATTACACCCGGTGGTGATGCGCCGGGTCTTAATGCCTGCATACGTGCCTTGGTACGTAATGGAATATATCATGGGTTTAGTATGTTCGGTGTTTATCGGGGCTATGAAGGTTTGATAAACGGTGAGATAAAAGAACTTAAAAGACGTTCGGTCAGCGGTATTATTCATCATGGTGGTACAATGCTTAAAAGTAACAGGTGCAAGAAAATTATGACTTCAGCTGGTTTACAAAAAGCAGTTGATTCTTTGAAAAGAAATAAGCTGGATTATCTCGTTGTTATCGGCGGCGATGGCTCTTTTACCGGCGCGCTTAAGATCGCTAAAAAAGGGGTTCCGGTTATGGCGATCCCGGCTTCTATCGACAATGATGTTTACGGTACGGATGAAACAATTGGATTTGATACGGCCGTGAATACGGCCGTGGAGGCAATTGATAAAATACGGGATACCGCGACAAGTTTTGATCGGATTTTTTTAGTGGAAGTAATGGGTCGGAAACACGGTTTTTTGGCATTATCAATAGGTTTAGCCAGCGGCGCCGAATTTATTATTAGTCCAGAGATGAAATATAGTGTAAACCGGATATGCGCGGATTTAATAAGGGATAAAGCCGGCAATAAAACTTCTGAGATTATTGTTTTTGCGGAAGGGGCCGGTAATAGCATGGACGTGGCCCATAAAATCGAAAAAAGAACCGGTTTCCCGGTAAGAGTTTCGGTTTTGGGATACATTCAGCGTGGTGGCGCACCGTCAGCCCGCTCTCGTATTCTGGGTAGTATTTTCGGGGTAGATGCGATCGGATTAATAAGGCGGGGATTAAAAAATAAAGCGATTGTTTTAAGGAATAATTCTGTCAGGCATATTCTTCTTGAGAAAAGCGTCCGAGGCCAGAAGTATATAGATAGAAAATTCCACGCTTTCGCAAAGACTTTATCCAGATGAAAACCAAAATTATCTGTACGATTGGCCCGGCCTCCGACAATAGCCGTACATTGGAGAAATTAATTTTGGCCGGGATGTCAATTGCCCGCTTAAATTTTTCACACAGCCAACCGGATGATATCCATAGAATAATAAAAAAAATCAGGTCGGCCTCAACCCGGATGAAGAAAAAGATTATTATCTTGGGCGATTTACAAGGGCCCAAGATAAGAATAGGTCATTTCAGAAAAAATTTTGTCAGCTTGCCTGAAAACCGAAAATTTATTTTTACGACGGATGGGGTCACCGGTGATAGCGGTATGGTTAGCGTTGACTATCCCGGGTTGCCTAAATATGTTTCCCGGCACGATCGTATTTTTTTAGATGATGGGAAAATAGAACTTAGGGTTGAAAGGGTTAGCGGCAAACGGATCAAGTGCCGGGTGATAATGGGCGGTAAAGTTTTTTCCCGAAAAGGATTGACTGTCTTTAATAAGAAGCTGCCCTTGCCCGGGGTTACCCGTCAGGATATGATCGACTTGCGATTTGGTATTAATTCCGGCATTGATTGGTTCGCGCATTCTTTTGTCCGGAACGCCGGTAGTATCATTGAGTTGAAAAAAATTGCTGCCACTTACGGCAAAAAGAGTATTTTTTTAGTGGCGAAAATTGAAGATAAGGAAGGGTTTCAAAATATCGACGGGATAATAAGGGTAAGCGACGGGGTAATGGTGGCGAGGGGTGATTTGGGGGTGAGCGTCGAAAGAGCATTAGTTCCTTTGCTTCAAAAGAGAATTATAGAAAAATGCAAGTCGGCTGACAAACTTAATATTGTCGCTACCCAGATACTTGAATCAATGATCCTTAACCCTTATCCAACCAGGGCTGAAGTTAATGATGTGGCGATGGCTGTTATGCAGGGTGTTGATTACCTTTTATTATCTGCGGAAACTGCGGTGGGTAAGTATCCGGTCAAGACTACCGCTGAAATGGCCAGAATCATTTCAGTGATTGAACTCAATTTCAGAAAAGCTAAGATCAAATTTTAAATACCGGAATCATGATTTCAATGTTTTTGCCTGCGTTAAGTTATGAAGAAATTAAAAAAACGGTTGGGGCTCTACCGGCCGCTTTAGACTGATAAACGCACTCCTTTTATGAACCGGGCTTTTGTTAGCTTGACGATAGGTTGTTTAGTTAATCTCTCCCTGGCTAATTTGATCTCGTGCAGAATAACGCCCCTGCCCCGCCCAAAATATTTTCGTATAATTTTAATTTTTTACTTGACAAATTGCGTTAATATTGTATATTTATGCATAATAATGGTATAACTATACAATTGGAGGTTATCGGAAATCATGAAAACGAAAAAGTTGAGGCAGGGACAGATCGCGAAAATACTGGAGAAAGAGTTCGTGGTTACTCAGCATCAACTGCAGAAATTGCTGGCCCGGGCCGGCCATAGAGTTACCCAGGCGACTCTTTCGCGCGACATGAAAGAATTAGGCGTGATTTACGCCCCGGCGCCGCACGGACCGTATTATTATAAAATTTCCACCGTCCAAACCGGACCGCTTATCCAACAGGATCTGCAAAATCGGTTCTCTAAATATGTAGTCAATATTTCGCGCACGGACAACCTGATCCTGATAAAAACCCTGCCGGGGGAAGCGTCCGGCATGGCTCGCTTGATCGATGAACTTTCTATGAACGGAATCAAGCAGACCGAAGTAAAGGAAATTTTAGGAACGATCGCCGGTGATGATACGATCCTGGTGATAATGAAAAATAAAGTGAATATTCCGAAGATAATAAAGTTTTTAAAGGGAACAACCCCGTAAAATTCCTGCGAAATCACGGGGCAAGCAAGAGGATTATACTGGACTACTCCGTAAAAGACGTAAAATCTGCTTAGCGGATAACGTCTCACGGGTTGAACACAAAGGGAAGGTACTAAATATGAAAAAGATAGTTTTAGCTTATTCAGGTGGGCTGGATACTTCAGTCGCGGTAAAGTGGCTGGCGGACAAATATAACGCCCAGATAATCGCGCTGCTGGTCGATGTGGGGCAGGGAGAGGATTTGGTCGCCGCCCGGGAAAAAGCGTGCCAGATCGGGGCGGCCAAAGCCATCCTGATCGACGCGCGGAAAGAATTCGTCAATGATTATATTATCCCGGCCGTCACGGCGAACGCGGTTTACGAAGATGCCTATCCCCTGACCACGGCCCTTTCGCGGCCACTCATCGCGAAACTGCTGGTGGATATCGCCCAACAGGAAAACGCGGACGCGATCGCCCACGGCTGTACGGGCAAAGGGAACGACCAAGTCCGGTTTGATGTTTCGACGCGTACCCTGGCTCCGTCCCTGAAAATCATCGCCCCGGCCCGGGAATGGGATTTTACCCGGGAAACGGCTATCGAATACGCCAAGAAAAACGGGATCCCGACCGAGATCACGCATAAAAAACCCTATAGTATCGACGCGAACCTCTGGGGCCGGAGCATCGAGTGCGGGGTGCTGGAGGATGCCTGGGTGGAACCGCCGGAAGATATTTATGAACTGACAGCCAAACCGTACGCGTCCGAAGCGGAGTACATTGACGTATATTTTGAAGAAGGGATACCGTTAAAGATAAATGATAAGGGCTATCCTTTTATGGATATCATTATGCGGTTGAACAAACTGGCCGGCGCGCACGGGGTGGGCCGGATCGATCATATTGAGAACCGGTTAGTGGGCATTAAATCCCGGGAAATCTATGAAGCGCCGGCGGCGCAGGTTTTACTCACGGCGCATAAGGCGCTGGAAGGACTGACCCTGCCGCGGGAACTTCTGCATTTTAAGAAGATGATGGAGCAGAAGTTTTCCGAGCTGACTTATTACGGGCTGTGGTTTTCGCCCCTGCAAAAGGCGCTTCAGAGTTTCATGGAAACCACGCAGAAGACCGTCACCGGGAATGTCCGGTGTAAATTGCATCAGGGCACCTGCATGGTGGTCGGCAGAAAGTCTCCGTTCTCGCTTTATGACAAGGCGCTGGCCACTTACGATAAAGGCGATGCCTTTGACCATAAATCCGCGGAAGGTTTTATCAAACTCTGGGGACTGGATTCCCAGACTTTTGCCGAGGTTAACATGGACAAATACCGGGCCGGACAAAAGAATAATAACAAGGGAATAGAAAATGTATCAGAAACTCTGGCAAAATCGGTTAAATAGAAAAGTCGAGTATCCGCTGGTCGAGGATTTCAATGCCTCGATCGGTTTTGACAAGCGGTTAGCCGAGGAAGATATCACCGGCAGTCTGGCCTATGCGCGGGCACTGCAAAAGGCCGGGGTTATTACGGGTATGGAACTTAAGAAGCTGGTCAAGAGTCTGAACCAGATCAAAGCGAATATAAAAAAAGGCAAGCTTAACCTGAACGGATCAGAGGATATTCAT
>DAOWBV010000012.1 GCA_030633885.1 Planctomycetota bacterium | reverse complement strand
GGTAACCATGACGAAAATATTTTGCGGGTGCCCTCGGCCGGAGACTATCCTATTTATACCGAAGAAGGGGCCTGGCAGAGGTTATCAGACGACCAAAAAGATTACCTCAGTCAATTCCCTTATAAACTGGAAGTTAATTGGCGGGGTCAGATCATTCGTTTGATGCATGGGCATCGCGACCTGGATGGTCAAGGTGTTCCCGGTGAATCATTCAGGTCTAAACCGCGTGAGCTGATCGATCGTTATGGTGATCCAAAAGTCGCCTTGACTATTTTGGGACACACCCATTTTTCTTTTACCCGGAAAGAAGGTAATGTTTTTCTGGCGAACAGCGGGACGACCTGTCTGCCGATCAACGCGGTTCGGGAAAAAGACGGGACGGTTGTTTCCCAGGATGATTCAAAAGGACCGTTGTCTTCGGATGTCCGCGGTAGTTTTTTGAACGTGACGGAAAATAAGGGTGAATTATCGGTCGAGGTGGGCCGTTTTGATTGTGACCGGGAAGCGATTTTAAAGGAAATAGTTAAAGATCGACCGACCAGACTGAAATTCTGGAAATCCTGGTTGGCTGATGGTATTTATAGCTTTCATTAATAATTAAAATAATTTTATGTCCTCTAATATAGATGTAATTTGTGTTCAGGAAAACGCCATTACCCCGGACTTGGAAAAACAGATCATTGATGTCCAAAGAGCCGCTTTTTCTGATGTGAAAAGATTTGAAAATCATCGTTGGCTTATCAAACCAGGCAGTAATGATCTCTGGTTTTTGGCCCAGAAGGGGAAGCGGGTCGTCGGTAGTGTCTGGTTGCATCACCGAACCGTGGCCGCGCAGGTTGGTCCTTTAAAAATAGGCGGGATTGGTAATGTTTGTTCCCATCCCGATGTGTGGGGGCAAGGGTTTGCCCGGGCCTGTCTGACCAAGGCCCAGGAATATCTTTCCCATTCCGATCAAATCGAATTCGGGTTATTGTTTGCCGGTCGGGCGGAGTCGGCTTTTTATGAAAAGTTGGGCTGGCGACGGGTCGAGAACCCGATCTGGAATACGGCCGAGGGAAAGAAGATCAAAGAAGCGACCGGAGTCAAGATGATTTATCCGGCCAGGTTTCCGCTGGCTTACTGGCCAGAAGGCGAAATTTCGTTGAATGGGCCGGGATGGTGAGAAGGTACTTTTTGGAATTCCTTGACATTTGAGTATTAAGCATTAAGATAAGGTCGTTAATATTCCGGATAATTAAAAATGGACAAACTCGCCCAAAAATTCATTGATCAAGCGACGACTTTCGCGCCGAAACTTTCCGTTAGCCTGTTTATTTTCCTTATTTTTTATGTCGTGGCTCTGATTCTACCGGTCATTGTCCGCCGGGTGGGCAGGCGCAAAAATTTGGATCAGGCGGTCTTTAACCTGATCGCTCAGCTGGTCAAGGCGGCCCTGATTATTTTCGGAGCGATCACCGCGTTGGGGACGGCCGGGATCGATATCTCCGCCCTGGTCGCCGGTCTGGGCTTGACCGGGTTTGCGCTGGGTTTTGCCTTCAAAGACGTGCTCTCTAATGTTCTTGCCGGCGTCTTGATCCTTATCTATCGGCCTTTCCAGAAGAATGACCGGATCTCCGTGGCCGGTTTTGAGGGTACTGTGATCCAGATCGATCTGCGCTATACCACTTTACAGGCCGACGATAAAAAAGTCCTGATCCCTAACTCCACTCTTTTTACCAAACCGATCAGCGTTTTAAACACTCAAAAGTAAAAATAATCCCTTCATCCTAAGTCCCGGACTGAATTACCTTGACATTTTGATATTATCCAATTATCATATTTGGTTACCGATAAGATGAGCAGAAGAGAAGAGGGGTAATATGGAAAATAAGACGGCCAAACCAAGATTTTGTGTTCTCGGGGCCGGTCACGGCGGGCTGGCCATGTCCGCCCATTTGGGGATCATGGGTTTTGAGGTTAACCTCTATAACCGGACCAGTGACCGATTACGTCTGATCCAGGCCCGGGGTGGGATCGATCTTTTAGGTGAGATCGAAGGTTTTGGTCATATCAAAATAGCGACCAGTGACATTGCTCAGGCCATTAAAGATGTTGACATTCTTATGGTGGTTGTCCCCGCGCTGGCTCACCGGTTTATCGCTGAGGTCTGCGCGCCTCATTTGAAGGATGGCCAGATTATCGTTCTTAATCCCGGTCGAACCTTTGGTGCCATTGAATTCAAACAGGTCCTGGAAGCCAAAAAATGCCGGGCCGACGTGATGATCGCCGAAGCCCAGACATTAATTTACGCTTCCCGTATGATCAATCCCGGTCAGGTAAAAATTTTCCGGATCAAAAACTCGATTCCCGTGGCCAGTATCCAGGTTCATCACATTCCGGAAGTCCTCAAGGTGATTAACCAGGCCTTTCCCCAGTTCGTGCCCGGGGACAATGTTTTTAAGACCAGTTTGGATAATATCGGTTCCATTTTTCATCCGGCCATCTGTATCCTTAACAGCGGTTGGATCGAGAACGAACACGAATTCCAATTTTATCTGCAGGGTGCGACACCGTCAGTGGCCAAGGTTTTAGAGCAAATGGATGCGGAGCGGGTGGCGGTCGCCGCCGCGCTGGGGATCCAAGCCACGACTGCTAAACAATGGCTTTACCTGGCCTATGACGCGACCGGGAAAAATCTTCATGACGCCATCCAGGCAAATTCCGGTTACCAGGGCATTATGGCCCCGCGTACTTTGAATACCCGTTACGTTTCCGAGGACGTGCCCATGAGTCTGGTCCCAATTGCTTCCGTGGGTAAAATGCTGGGCGTTGAGACCCACACCATCAGAAATATTATCCAGATCGCGTCGGTTATCGACGGCGTGGATTACTGGAAAAAAGGCCGGACCGTCGAACGGTTAGGAATTAATGGAATGTCAGTTAAAGATCTGCGTTTTCTGGCCATCGGCGCGGAAACTAATGGGTTAAATAAAAAATGAAGAAAGTATTAGCCGCCGCCATTGGTGATTGCATTCACGGCGGGGGTGTTCTTAACTTTCTCAAACTGGCCGAAACTGAAGGCTACCAGACGAAATTTTTAGGCCAGGGGATACCGGTTAAAGAATTAATCGCGTCTATTAACGAATACCAACCTGATCTGGTAGCCGTTAGTTACCGGTTGACACCCGAATCAGCTCAAAAGCTTTTCGCCGAACTGAAAAAATCTGTTTCTTCCAGGAAATTCTGTGATACTAAATTCGTTTTTGGTGGCACACCGCCCGTTGCCAAACTAGCCCAAAAAAGTGGAATCTTTGATCGGGTCTTTGCCGGAACCGAAGCTAAAGAAGAAGTAGTAAACTATCTCAAAGGCGTTACTCCGGAAGAAAAAGCCGAAGATTTTGCCCACACTTTACTTGCCCGGATCAAACAAACATATCCTTACCCGCTACTGCGTCATCATTTTGGTCGGCCGACCTTGAAAGAAACCGTTGAGGGTATTAAAAAGATTTCCGAAGCCAAAGTTTTTGATGTCCTTTCCATTGGACCGGACCAAAATGCGCAGGAACATTTTTTTCGTCCCGAAGGTATGGATTCCACTCAGGACGGGGCTGGGGGGGTGCCTTTAAGGAAGACGGAAGACCTGGAAGAAATTTATCAGGCCACCCGGCGTGGGAATTATCCGTTAGTTCGGTGTTATGCCGGGACACGAGATCTGATCAAATGGGCTGAGATGTCAACCGAAACGATCAAAATCGCCTGGGGCGCGATACCATTATGTTGGTACAGTGTCCTTGATGGTCGTTCTACCCGTGAAGAAGAATCCGCCATTACTGAAAATCAGGAAACAATTAAATGGTACGCGCAAAAAGGTACTCCGGTCGAGGTCAACGAGGCTCATCAATGGGGTCTGCGGGACGCGCACGATTCTCTTACCGTGGCCATGGCTTTTCTGGCCGCTTATAATGCCAAATCCTTAGGCGTGCGGAATTATGTTGGTCAGTATATGTTTAATACTCCGCCCCAGACCTCGCCCAAAATGGATTTGGCCAAGATGCTGGCCGCCAAAGAAATGATCGAGAGTCTGGTCGACAAAAAATTCACTGTCTTGACCGAAGTCCGGGCCGGGTTGGGCAGTCTTTCCAGTGATTCCTCTATTGCTAAAGGTCAGTTATCCGGCTCCGGTGTATTAAGTCTGGCGCTCAAGCCACACATTTTACACGTGGTCGGTTTCAGTGAAGGTGACCACGCCATTAATGCCGATGAACTGATCGAAAGTTGCAAGATAGTCCACGGCGTGCTCAAAAGTTGTCTGACTGATTTCCCTGACCTGACTGTGGACAAAGACGTTCAGGCCAGGAAAAAGGAACTTTTAAAAGAAGCAAAAATTTTGCTCGAAGCCATTAAAAAGCTTGCTCCGGTCGGGAATAAGGATCCTTGGAGCGATCCGAAAGTCATTACCAAAGCCATTGCCACGGGTCTGCTCGACGCGCCTTTGCTCAAAGGTAACAAGATCGCCCGAGGCGATATCCGCACCCGGATCATCAACGGCCAGTGCTGGGCCGTGGATAAGCAGGGTAAAAAACTTACCGAATCTCAGCGGATAAAAAACATTGAATTTTAGCGGTCAAACCGCGTCTGTCTTTTAATTTGTTGAAATCTCGCCTTTTTTTGATACAATTAATTATTATGTAAAACTTATTGATAGTTCGCGAAAGGATATAATCATATGTCAGGAATTGTTGGGATTGCGCAATCAGGTAAAAGCAACGAAGTAGAAAAAATGCTGGATAAGATCGCTCATCGCGGGCCGGCCGGACGGGAAGTGGTTGAGCTGGACAGTGCGACTTTTGGGATTGTTTATACGAAAATTCAAAAAGTTTCCGCTGATAATATTAAAAAAGAAAAAACCGTGCGCGACGCGGCCAGTGACGGCCATTGCGCTCAAGCGCAACTAACCGATAAAGGTTTGGTTCTTCAGCGCGATGAATTAGGAGTGGCTCCTTTGTATTATGGTCAAACTGATGACGGCGCGCTTTGTTTTGCTTCAGAAGTAAAAGCGCTTTTAGGGCTGGCTAAAAATATCAAGCAACTTCCGGCCGGACATCGTTATGATGGCCAGAAACTGGAACAGTTTTTTAAACTGGAAAAAAAACCTCTGCTCAAAGATTCACCGGAAGTGATCGCCAAAGAATTACGTAAACGGATCGATGCCTCGGTCAAGAAGCGCATCTCTAATTCGGAAATCTGCGGTTCCTGGCTTTCCGGTGGTCTGGATTCCAGTACTTTGGTCGCTTTAGCGCGTCCGTACGTAAAAACGCTTCACACTTTTGCCGCCGGGATGAAAGGCGCGCCTGATCTGGACCATGCCAAGGAAGTGGCTGATTTCATTAAATCAGATCATCATGAAGTGGTGGTAACTCTGGAGGATATGCTGGCTGCTTTGCCTGAGGCAATCTATAATCTGGAATCGTTTGACGCGCTCCTGATTCGTTCCAGCGTAAATAACTACCTGGTTGCTAAAAAGGCCTCGGAATACGTACCGGAAGTGTTTTCCGGCGAAAGCGGTGACGAACTCTTTGCCGGTTATTCTTATCTTAAAGATATGAAGTTGGAAGAATTACCGGATGAGTTGATCGATATTACCAACCGGTTACAGAACACGGCTTTTCAACGGGTTGATCGAAGCGCGTCCGGTAACGGAACCGTTGCTCATGTTGCTTTGGCTGATCCGGCCGTGATCGATTACGCCTTGCGCATTCCGATTGAGTATAAACTGCGTGATGGTGAAGAAAAATGGATCTTGCGTCGGGCAATTGATCCTTCCTTGCCGGCCAGAGCATTGAAGCGGCCCAAAGCGAAATTCTGGGAAGGATCCGGTGTGCAGGAGATCCTTTCCGTCTACGCGGAGAAAAAGATCAGCGACGCTGATTTTAAGAAAGAACGAAATTTGTCGAATGGCTGGGTCATTAACACTAAAGAAGAGTTGATGTACTACCGGATTTTCAAGGAAAGTTTCGGTGAGCTGGAAGACCTTTCCTGGATGGGCCGGACCAAAGGGGCGCCGAAGAGTTAATAAGGAGTTTTATGGAAGAGAATATCAGGTCTTTTTTGAAGGTATTGGATCCCAAGGATAATTCTACTGGCGGCGGAACGGCCTCAGCGGTAGCCGGGGCCATGGCTTCGTCTTTAGTCGCCATGGTCGCCCGTCTTTCCAAGGGAAAAGAGGGCCTGGCGCCGGATAAACTTTACGATGAGACGATCAAGGTGGCCGAATCGCTGGCCGAGCAGTTATTTAATGGGGCACGCGAGGATTCTCAGGCCTTTGAAGCGGTCAGCCGGGCATTCAAGATGCCGAAAAAGACCGACGAAGAAAAGGCCGCCCGGAAAAAAGCTATTCAGGATGGCTGGGTGGCCGCCGCTCGCCTGCCGCTGGCTAACGCGGAACGCTGCGGACTGCTTCTGAAATTGGGCGAAAGATTGACCCGGAGTTTTAACCAGAACGCGAAATCGGACCTGGACAGCGCTATGTACCTGGTCGTGGCCGCATTGCTCGGTTGTCTGGCTAATGTGGAGATAAATGTTAAATCGATCAAGGATAAAAAGATCGCCGATGACCTGCTCAATCAGGCTAACGCCTTGCGTAAATTATTGGAGGGGAAATGAAAAAAGTTTTATTGTGCGAACCGAACATAAGTGAAGGAAAAGATCTTAAATTAGTCGAGCAAGTTGCTGGCCAGATCAAGAAAGTCAAGGGAGTTAAGATCATAGACCAGTCTTCCGATGCCGACCACAACCGGTCGGTCTTTACTTATCTGGGCGAACCGGAAGCCGTACTGGAAGCAAGTAAAGCCATGGCCAAAAAGGCCTTTGAGCTGATCGATATGACCAAACATAAAGGTTCTCATCCTCGGATGGGGGCAGTGGACGTGGCGGCTTTTATGCCGGTTCGGGGAATGAAGACTAAAGAAGCGGTTGAGATCGCCAAGCAGTTCGGCAAATTCGTCGGCGGGCTCGGGGTTGCGGTCTATTATTACGAAGAAGCGGCCACCAAACCGGAATGGAGCAAACTGCCCAAGATTCGGAAAGGCCAGTACGAAGCGTTAGAAGAAAAACTCAAAAAACCTGAATGGAAACCGGACGAAGGACCGACCAAGTTTAATCCCAAAGCCGGAGGAATGGTCACCGGGGTGCGCATGCCTTTGATCGCTTTTAACGTGAATCTAAGGACGACCGACTTGTCTATTGCCGAACGGATCGCCAAGTCAGTGCGTCATATCAGTGGCGGATACCGTCATGTGCGGGCTATCGGATTGGCATTGGAGAAAGAAGGCATGGTCCAGGTCTCGATGAATCTGGTTAATTATTTAAAAACTCCGATTCCGCGGGTATTGGAAACGATCCGTTCCGAAGCGGCCCGCTATGGAGTGAATGTGGCCGGGACTGAGTTGGTCGGGCCAGTTCCCTTAGGGGCGATGGAAGAAGTTTTCAAGCATTATTTGCAAGTCCATGATTTTAAGCTGGAACAGATAATCGAAAACTCGTTGCTTGATTAAGAATATTTGACGGGATTAACAGGATAAACCGGATACATTTACCATAACTAAACCGCGTGCGAATTTAATTATTGCCAATGCCCGGGAAGTATTGACCTGTGTACCGGTCGGGCATGACCTGGTCGGCTGGAAAAAGGACACGGCGATTGCCCTCGGCGGTGAAAAGATCCTGGCCGTCGGCCCGCTCGATGAAATCAAAAAAATAGGTCGAAGCCGTGATCTATCGGTTAGGTCACAATGCGGTCGATACCGTGATTAAACGTGGGAAAGTTTACAATCAGTAAATGTTCGTTTTTGAATGTTTAGTCGGTTGTATGCCGTCATTCGTGATCTTATTCGCATTCGACATCCATTTTTTGCCGAACGACTGAGTTCACCTGCATTTTGAAGCGTAGCGGAAAAATGTCAGGTGGAACGATTTGTTATGCCTTTGAATCATCGAGGTCTGCTTCAAAATTGTCTGCTGGCTTCACCGTTACTTCGATAATACTTTCTCCGTACTTTTCTGCAAGAAATCGCTCCCTATAAAGATAGAAAGCGGCATCACATACATTGCTTGTGTAATAGGCATTGAAGCCGCCACCTACAAGAGCACCTGTGACGGGAACTATTTGCGCCAGTTTCGCCTTGGTTAAGCGTATTCCAAGAGAACGAGAAATTATTTGAATAATTCTAACGAAAGAACGTCTTTCTAATTCCTTCCAAGCTTTCTTTCTTGCAACATCTTTCGCAATTCGCACAAGTTGAGCCATTGCGACTTGCTTTGCGGTGTCATTTGGACTTGATGCTAATCCCAGAATATTTAATGCGAACAGCCTTTCCTGTTGTGATGAAATATCAAATCCATAATAGGTTGCATATTCACCGATGGCTCGTTGATTTAGGGTAATAAGGGCTATAATATCAGGAGGGATTCCAAGTAAGCCGACATAACCAACAGCAGCACCTTCAACAGTCGCAAGGGCTTTGTACTTTGCTCCTAACCAGCCATTTACCCTGTCAACATCTTTCAAATCCAATGAAAAAATATCACTCGGCGTTTTGATGTACTCAAATCCGGCCACCCGATATTCTTCGTATATTGCATCGGGACGTACTGACCAATGTGCTAACTCATTCAACAAGCTAACCAAACCGCCGACAGTTTTTTCAATTACCCAATCAACGCCTGGTACTTCTGTTATCAAATCCCCAGCTTTTTCAAGAGGCCAATTAATTATCTCCATGGCTTTTCCAAACCATCCAATTTGCGGGTTCTTCCACTCATGGATGCTGATAACTGCCGTTTTTTCGTATTCTGTCAGTTCATTTTTCATGAAGCATTTCTTTTTTAGGCATAACAATTAATATACGAAATATCGTTTATTTTATTAAATTACAATTTTCATGTAGGTCTGTCAAGTAATTATTGACCAAGGGTAAGAATAGTTTATAATAACGTAGTAGAACTAATTTATAAAAATGACTAAACCTCGTGCAAACTTAATTATTATCAATGCCCGGGAAGTATTGACCTGCGTGCCAATCGATCATGATTTGGTCGGCTGGAAAAAGGACGCGGCCATCGCCATCGGCGGTGAAAAAATACTGGCGGTTGGTCCGCTTGATGAAATTAACAAACAAGTTGAGACTGATTCCGCTGAAGTGCTTGACGTGACAGGGAAGATCATCGTGCCGGGATTTGTCGATTGTCATACCCATCTGGTTTTCGGCGGTTCCCGGTCCCAGGAATACGCGGCCCGGATGACCATGACCGCTGAAAAAGTCAAGGAGTTGGGGATCCCCACCGGTATTATTGCGACCATGCAGATGACCCGGTCGGCGACCCCGGAAGAATTAACGGTCAGCGCGTCCGATCGCCTTAATCGCATGTTTTTTTCCGGCACCACTACCGTGGAAAGCAAAAGCGGTTATGGTTTGAGTCTAAAGGAAGAGATCAAACAGTTGGAAGTCAACCGTCGGCTACGATTGGTTCAACCGGCCGATGTGGTCAGTACCTTTCTCGGTGCCCATGATTTTCCTCCCGAAATATCACGCGAAAAGTATGTTGACCTGGTGGTTAACGAAATGATCCCAAAAGTTGCTAAAGAAAAACTGGCCGAATTCAATGATGTTTATTGTGATAAGGGATATTATTCGGTGGAGCAGTCGCATCGGATCCTGGAAGCCGGCCAGAAAGTTGGTCTCAAGCCGAAGATCCACGTTGACGCCTATGCCGATATCGGTGGCGCGGAGATGGCGGTGAAGTTGGGTGTGGTTTCGGCCGACCATCTGAATTACACTCCGCGCAAGATGATGGCTAAATTAGCCAAAGCGGGCGTGATCGGGGTAGTCATGCCGGGGATAGATTTTGCGGTCGGACATAAGAAACCTTTTAATGCCCGGGCCATGATCGAAGAAGGGATGACTCTGGCCTTGGCGACTGATCTCTGTCCCGGTTGCTGGCTGGAATCTATGCAGTTAGTAATGCAGTTGGCCTGCCGGGTGTATCAATTTTCCCCGGCAGAAGCGGTTTATGCCGCGACCATGGGTGGGGCAAAGGCGTTGGGATTGGAAGCCGATCGCGGTTCTCTGGAACCGGGTAAGTTGGCTGATATCCAAATCTGGGATCTGCCGACATTCGAGGCCGTGATCTATCGTCTTGGACATAACGCGGTCGATACCGTGATCAAACGCGGTAAAGTTCACAATCCGTAAATGTTCGTTTCTCCAGCGTTACCTACCTTTGTATTTCTTAAACTCTTTTTTCTGTTAGTTTAATAATAAAAAATGAGTAAAAATAACGAACAGATTAATAAACGCAAAATAATCCAGCTAATTATGTGGTGGTTTCTGCCGGTGATCATTATTGGCGGGATCTTCTGGCCGTATCTGGGTTACCTGGTCGTGGCGATGGTGATATTTTTTCTGGTCATGGCTTCGTTTAAGGGCCGCTATTGGTGTGGCTGGCTTTGTCCTCGAGGTTCATTTCTGGAAAGAATTTTATCATTAGTAAGCCGAAAAGGTAAAGTTCCATTATTCTTGAAGAACATGGCATTTCGTTGGATAGTTTTTATTTTGCTGATGGGCTTTATGGTTTTTCGGTTAATTCAAACTGAAGGTGTATGGGCGAAAATAGGTTTTGTTTTCGTGACCATGTGCCTGGTTACCACGGTGATTGCCATCCCGTTGGGAATTATATTCAAACCGCGAACCTGGTGCGCCTTTTGTCCCATGGGGACATTGCAGGGTATGATCGGCGGACGAAAACATCTCTTGAAAATTTCCGACGAGTGTACAAAATGTAAATTATGTGAAAAAGTTTGTCCGATCGGTACGTCACCGGTGTCATTTAAAGCGGATGGTAAGATCAAGGGTGTGGATTGCATTAAATGTCCGGATTGCAGTGCTAAATGCCCCAAGAAGGCATTAGGTTTTAAGTGATTCGTAGTTGATAAAAATAATGGATAAGAATAATTCTCAGGATAATCCTAATCGTATAATGGATCTGGTTTTTGGATTTCAGAGAAGCCGGGTAATATTGACCGCTTATGAATTAGGCGTATTTACGGCTTTAAGCGGTGAGAGTAAGACTTCCAGAGAGATAGCTAAAATAATTGGGGCGGATGAAAGGGCTGCCGATCGTTTGATGAACGCCCTTTGCGCGATCGGTCTGTTACATAAAAGCGGAGAGAAATTTTCTAATAGTTCTGTGACGGCCAAGTTTTTAGTTAAAGATAGTCCGGATTTTATGTCCGGTTTGCTGCATTCCGTTCATACCTGGGATTCCTGGAGTACGTTAACCCAATCGGTCCGGCAGGGAACATCTGTTTTAAAGAAAGATATAAATGAGCGCGGTAAGAAGTGGTTAACGGCTTTTATTGAAGCCATGCATTGGCGGGCAATGAAGCATGCGCAACAAGTGGTTTCGTTAATAGATTGTTCCGGTGTGATGAATGTTTTGGATGTCGGTGGCGGCTCCGGTGCTTACGCGATGGCGTTTGCTCAGGTCAAAGAAGGCATTCAGTCCACTGTTTTCGATCTGTCTAAGGTGATCCCGTTAACTCAAACATATATTAAAAAAGCCGGGCTGACAGATAAGGTCAGGACAGTGATCGGTGATTATAATAAGGATGATTTGGGGGATGGTTTTGATCTGATATTCTTTTCGGCGGTCATTCACATTAATTCACCTGAACAGAACAGGAAGCTAATAGAAAAAGCGGCTAAAGCGCTCAAGCCAAATGGTCAAGTGGTGGTTCAGGATTTTATCGTGGATGAAAACCGGACCAGTCCTCCTTTTGCGGCCTTATTCGCGTTGAATATGTTGGTGGCGACCGAATGCGGTGACACTTATCCGGAAGCCGAAGTGCGAAACTGGTTGTTAGCAGCCGGGTTATCTGAAGTTACCAGAAAAGATACTGAGTTTGGAACGAGTTTGATTATTGGACGGAAATAAAGTAACGACTGAATTAAAGTCAACCGACTTTTCTTTTAACTGTCGCTTGCCTGGTTTTTCGGCTGAATTTTTGAGGTGAACAGAATACCAGCACTTTCGGTTGACAAAATTTCACGCAGGCTAGTTCGCAATCACGGCAACCATTACATTTATCCGCCTCAACAAACACCTTTTTTTCATTTATAGACCAAGCGTTTCTTTTTTAACGGTATACTTTTCGACTAAGTCCATATTGACTGCCGCGCCCAGGCCGGGCTGGGTGGGGACTTTGATCTGGCCGTTCTTTTCCAGGGTGACCGGTGGCTTGATAATATCTTCCTTATAATAACGTTCGCTGGCCGAAATATCGTTGGGTAATTTAAAGTTGGGTAACGAAGCCAGGGCAATGTTATGGAGCCGGCCAATGCCGGTCTCCAGCATCCCGCCGCACCAGACCGGTATTTTTTTCTTCAGACAGAGGTCGTGAATCTTTTTCGCTTCGAACGGCCCGCCGACCCGGGCTGGTTTGATATTAATGATCCGGCAGCTTTTCAGGGCGAGCGCTTGTTCGGCGGCGTGAAAATTGCTGATACTTTCATCCAGGCAAACCGGCGTTTTGATCTTTTTCTGCAGTTGACTGTGTTCCAGCAGATCATCATGGCCGAAGGGCTGTTCGATCATTAAGAGTTTATACCGGTCCAGTTCCTGGAATAATTTCAGGTCCTTTAACGAATAAGCGGCATTGGCATCGACGGAAAGGGTGATATCGGGAAAAATTGTCCGGATCTCCTTGACGGTGATAATATCCCACCCGGGCTTGATCTTGATCTTGATCCGTTGATATTTTTGCTTAACAGCGTTATCAATCTGCCTGATCAGCCGGGTGAGGGAGATATCAATCCCGAGGCTGATCCCGGCGGAAATAGTTTTTTTCTGCCCGCCATAAAGTTTGGCCAGGGAGCAATTTTTCAGTTGGGCCTGGAGATCGTTCAGGGCCATTTCGATGGCCGCTTTAGCCATCTGGTGACCGCGGACACGGGAGAATCCCGAAGTTAGAAGTTTGAAATCAGAGATTTGATCGCCGGTATCGATTAGTCTTTTTTGTAAAAAGGGGGCCAGAAAATTCTTAATGACATACCAGCAAGTCTCAACGGTTTCCGCCGAATAATAAGGGGCGGCGGAGGCCGGGGCTTCGCCGTAAGCGGTCTGGCCATCCCGGGTCTTGAGAATGACCAGGAGTGTTTCCTGATCGTAGACCCGGCTGAAACTAGTTTCGAAAAAACGGACCAGAGGTAATTTTAGATGCCGGAGTTCCAGGCTGGCTATTTTCATGATTAATAATTAACTTTAGGTGGCAATAATTCGTTAATATTAAAAGCGTTTTCGAAGAAATTAATTTCAGGTGTCTCGTCTTTTAATAGTATAGAAATCACCCCGAAATTGCAAGAAACATTTTTTAATTTTTTTTCCTGGAGATAAGCCAGGGCTAACCGGGCCAGCTTAGTTTGTTTGCGTTTGGTGACCGAGTTTTCGGGGTGACCGAAATTCTGACTGGTTCGGGTTTTGACTTCAATAAAGGAAATGGTCTTTTTTTTACAGGCGATCAGGTCGATCTCACCCAGCGAACACCGGTAATTCTGGTCGAGGATCTGATAACGTCGGATGATCAAAAAATCTCGGGCTAATATTTCACCGGTTTGGCCGACCAGATCTTTAGGTTTTTTCATCCGGGGTCCAGAGGTTCTTTAGTTTATTGAGAAACTGCTTGTAACGGACATGATGACGAAGATTATTCAGATCCGGATCATTGGCCAAGTGACGAAAATCGTTATAACCCAGCAGAATAGCCATTTCCAGAGATTTAAAGGCCTGATCCAATTTTTCGAGGTTACTGTAACTGCAGGCCATATTGTAATGACAGATAGCATCTTCGGGTAAAAGTTTGATCAGCTTCTTATCTATTTCCAGCGCCTTGGAATGCAGTCCTCTTTTGGTGTAAAGGTAGCCCAGGCAGGCCAGGGCGTCTTTATTCCGGTCGTTGGCCTTAACGAGTGATTCATAAAGACGCATTTCAAATTGTTTGAACAGGGGATTCTCCGGGCGATTTTTTTCCATAGAAATCATTCTATTAAAATTTTTCCGGCTGTCAACCCCGTTAGAGACAGGTCACCGTACTGGCCGTCAGGGGTGACCGTCGTATTGCAGGAGTAATAACGTTAATAATATTAACTTGCTATTGCCCGTAAATTATTCCTAAGAATACCAAATGCCTCTAACGGGGTCAACATTTTTATCGGATAAATCCGCTTTTTAATTGACAGGGGATTATTTATCTGGTATAAATAATGAAAATTTAATGTGGGGGTTAAAATTATGCAAGGTTCGGAATATCTCGTACAAGCTCCGGAATATCTCGTAATTATTGACAACATTATCGGCTTTTTATTTTCCCTTGTTACCGTCGGATTACTGACTTTCATGACCTGGCGGGTGATGAACGGTTTTCTGAGTATTACCCTGGGCCGGGGGATAGCCTTTATCGGGGCCGGATTTTCCGCTCTTTTGATCATGGCCGCCGGCTTAAAAATATCAGTTAAATACCTGACCGGTTCCGGCAAGATCTATATTTTGCAGGGTTTTATCGGCGGGATCATTGATACCGTTAACGCCTGTTTCGGGTCCCGATACCTCAGTCCGCTGGAATTCATTGTGATCGTTTCCTTCGGTTTATATTTTTGTTACTGGCTGCACACCCGTTTTGCGCCGAAACACAGTACCGATGATTTCAAGCGCAAGATTGATAAAGCGCTGGAATCGGACGAACCGAAAAGACCGTATCCTTATTAAACCCGTCAGTCGAAATTATTTAATAAGATGGTGCCTGTAAAGCCCCTTCTTTTTGTCATCATCGGCCAGACGGCGACCGGTAAAAACGCGGTCGCCCGGCTGATCACCCCTTCGCTTCAGTCTGAGATCATTTCTGTGGATTCAATGAAGATCTACCGCGGTCTTGATATCGGTACGGCCAAGCCGTCTTCCTTCGAGCAGAAAAAAAATCATTATCATTTTATCGATATTAGATCTCCGAGTGAGTCATATAATGTCGCTAATTTCGTTGAAGATTGTGATCAGGTGGTCGAGAATATTGATCGTCGGAAGAAAAGACCTTTGCTGGTAGTCGGGACTCCTCTTTATCTTAAAAGATTGTTTAAAGGCATTTTTGAGGTAAATCCGGTTGATGCAAAACTTCGACGGGAGTTGGAATCTTTAGCCGATGAAAAAGGATCTGCTTTTCTATATGAACGGTTGAAAAAAAGTGATCCGGTTCGGGCGGCGCAATTACATCCCAATGACCGACGGAGGATTATCCGGGCGCTGGAGGTCCAGACCTTGACCGGTCAGCCTATGTCGCGGTTGCAGACTCAGGATAGCGAATCCGAACGGCGTTATCCGACAAAAATAGTTGGATTACGAAGGGAACGAGAAAATTTGTATCAGCGTATTGATCAACGGGTTGAACGGATGTTTGATAGCGGATTGGTCTCTGAAGTAAAAACAGTTTTGGCTCAAGATAGTTTTAGTAAGCAGGCGGCCCAGGCGGTTGGATATAAAGAGGTCATTCAACATTTGAATGGCGAGTTGAGCCTGGTTGAGGCTAAAGAGTTGGTCAAGCGCAACACTCGTCGCCTGGCCCGGCGACAGATGACCTGGTTCCGCAGTTTTCCTGATATTCATTGGGTTGATTTGAAGCCGGATGAACCGCCGGCTGAGACCATGATCCGGGTCCGGTCGATTTTCCAGGGATAAAATTTTTGAATTTTATTGCAGATTGTTATTGAACTTGTTAAAATTTAACATTCATTAGTGCCAGTAACAATTAGTAAGAGATAAAAATGAAATACAAAGCCCCGACCGGAACAAATGATATTTTGCCTGAGCAGATACCACTTTGGCGTCAGGTCGAAGAGACGGCTCGGGAAATGTGTGGTCGGTACGGCTTTCGTGAGATCCGGACGCCCATCTTTGAATACACTCCATTGTTTATCCGTTCCATTGGTGAGACGACTGATATTGTTGAAAAAGAAATGTATACTTTTTCTTCTAAGAAAGAAAGTAAAGAAAGCAGTATTGCCTTGAGGCCGGAATTAACGGCTCCGGTAGTTCGGGCTTACCTGGAGCATCATCTTGACCGGGAACAAAAATTCCAGAAATTATATTATATTGGCCCGTTATTCCGGCACGAACGGCCCCAAAGGGGCCGGACCCGCCAGTTTCATCAACTGGGGGTGGAGGCCTTGGGGTCGGACAGTCCGTTGGTTGACGTTGAAATCATGGAACTGGCTGTTTCGTTTTTCAAAGGGCTGGGGATATCGGACTGTGTGTTGAAAATAAATTCGATCGGGTGTCCTAAATGCCGGTCCGATTACCGGGAGGTCCTGAAAAAATACTTTGCCGGTCACCAGAAGACATTATGTGATAACTGCCGGAACCGGTACGATCGGAACGTATTTCGGATTCTTGATTGCAAGAATCAGCAGTGTTATCAAATCGCGGCCAAGGCGTCGGCGATTAATGATTACCTTTGTCCGGATTGTCAGTCTCATTTCAACCGGGTACTGGAAGGACTGAAGAAGAACGGGATTGCATATAAATCTGATCAGCATTTAGTCCGGGGTTTTGATTATTACACCAAGACGATCTTCGAGATCACTCATTCGGCTTTAGGGTCTCAGGACGCGCTCTGCGGCGGGGGACGTTATGATAATTTGATCAAAGAACTGGGTGGTCCGGATTTAGGCGCGGCCGGTTGGGCGGTTGGTTTGGAACGGACCATCATGGTGCTGGGGTCACTGAAGATCAAACCGCCCGGTCAGTTAACGGAGCCACCGGCCATTTTTGTGGTTAGTGTTACTCCGGAGATGGTTGAAGAATCATTTGTTCTGTTAAGCGAATTGAGGAAAAAAGGGATCAGGGCCAGCATGGATTACGAAAACCGAAGTCTCAAAGCCCAGATGCGACAGGCCAACCGGTGTCAAGCGGCCGGGGTGGTTATCCTCGGACCGGACGAATTGAAGAAGCAGGTAGTCAAATTGAAGCAGATGGATTCGGGTGAGGAGTCCGAAATAAAAAGACAGGACTTATTTGACTTGCTTTCGAAAAAGCATATGGTATAATTATAAAGTTATCAGTCGGAAACCAACCGCTAAAAAGGAGAAAAGTCAATTATGAAGAAGTATGTTCTCGGGGTATTTGTTTTATCCCTACTCGTTTTTTCTTTTATTACTCTCCAGGCGCAGGAAGATCCGGCCAGAACTTTACCGGACGTTTACCGCTTGCATCCGGTCGTCAATGCGGGCAGTAAATTTGTGGTGGAAGAGGAGTATAACTGGGATGGCAATATTGTTATTACGGTGAACAAAAAATCACAGAAATTTCCTTTTAAAACATTGATTCAGCACCAGTATTCGGAAGAGATTCTGGAATCCATGCCGGGGCTGAAAACGAAAAGGCGCTATACGCTTTCCCGGAAAAAGACTGATTTGCCCAATGAAGGCGTGGTGACCAAGCCGATTTCTTTTAACAATAAAACACTACTCCTGGCGATAAAAAATGGACGGGTCAAGATACTCGAAAACCTGAGCAAGAAAGAATCCGATGTTTTGACGCGGGATCTGCCTTTGCTCAGCTGGACGGGTGATTTCAACGCGGTTTTACCGGGCAAACCGATCGCGGTCGGTGACAGTTGGCAGATCGATTCCGACTTTTTTGCCCGGGTGGCGTTGAAGGATGATTACCGGAAAGAATTGTGTGAGGCCAGCGGTCAGGGTACGCTTGATGAAATCGTCAAATACGACGGAAAAAAGTGCGCGAAAATTTCTCTTGAGATCACGGTTAATAAAGAAGTTGATGCGAAAAAACAGGCGGCTTCGGCTTTTAACATAAAATTGGCCGGATTTTGTTTGTTTTCCCTTAAGGATGGCTATATTACCAAGCTGGAACTGACCGGGCCTTTTAAAGTGCTTAATAAGCAGAATTCAAAAAATGATGGGATTGTCGAGACCCGGGATAGCCAGATTGTTTTGTCGATTAAAATCAGTTCCAAACTAGAAAAATAAGGGAGGGGTCATGAAAAAACAGATGTTGGTATGTTTGCTGGCCGGTTTACTTCTGATGTTGGTTGGTTGTGGCAAGGCCGAGATAGAGGGGTTAAAGAAAAAGGTCAAGAAGTTAAACAAAAAGATCGAGAGTCTGGAAAATAAGAATGAAGAGCTGTCCGCCAAAGTTCAGGAGGGCGAACGCTGGAAGAATGACCTGGCCTTGGAAGAAAAAGAGAAACGGGAATTAAAAACTGAGTTGGAAACTGTTCAGTCCGAAAATAAAAATTTGTCAGCTGATATGATCCGGGCGAAAGCAGAGATTAAATCACTTAAACAAAAATTAGCTTCGGCTTTGAAAAGTTCTTCTCCCCCCTCAATGCAGCGTCCGCAGATGCCACCGCAGATGCCGCCGCAAAGGCCGCCTAATATGATTCCGAAGGTGTCGTCGCCGCCGCCTTCCCAGGAAACGCCGCCTGCTCAGGTGAAGTCTCCGCATGAGAACATGAAATCTTCAGGGATTCCTGATTACGTCACGAAATGGTCGCAGGAGTATTTTGCGCGAAAAGCAAACGGGTTATCTGCTCAAGAGATGCCTGAGAATGTAAAAAAGTGGTATCAAGAAAATATGCCGGCTATGCTGGATAAAGTAAAATAGTAAATTTTACCGTCGTTTTTGCCGGTTGTTTCTGGTCGAGTATCGTCCGGGTCAAAGAACAGTTTTGTCTATTCCGGGGGAGAGAAAGTTTCAGGTTATGAATACTTCTTGCGCAGTTCACGATGCAGGATTTTACCGCTGACGGTTCGGGGCATAGCCGAGTTCTTGATAAAATCAACACTCTTTGGTTTTTTGTAAGTGGCCATTCGCTCCCGGCAGAAATTAATTATTTCTTCCGGTCTTGATTTTTGGCCGTCTTTTAATATTATCACCGCTTGAACCGCTTCACCCCATTTTTCATCGGGGACTCCAATCACCGCTACGTCAAAGACCGCCGGATGTTTAGATATTACTTCTTCCACCTCTGAAGGATAAACATGTTCTCCTCCGGTAATGATCATATTATCTTTGCGGTCAACAATATAATAATAACCATCATTGTCTTTTTTGCCTAAATCACCCGCGCTGAACCATTCACCTTGGAAAGAAGATTTGGTTTTTTCAGGCAGTTTATAATACTTATCAAAAAGCATTGGTCCTCGTGAATAGATTTCGCCGACTTCACCGACCGGGACTTTTCTCCCTTTATCATCCAGTAGTTTGACGCAATCGGTGCCGCAGGATTCCCGGCCGATGGAACCGAGTTTGCTCATCTGTTCAATCGGTTTTAAAACCGTGACGATACCGGCTTCCGTGGAACCATAACCTTCGTAAAGCTGAACACCTTTGAAGAACTCCATGATGCGTTGCTTGATTTCGCCTCGAGCTGGAGCTGAAGAACAAAGTAATTTTTTTACGGATTGAACGTCATGTTTTTTCTTCTGTTCTGCAGGTACATTCAGGATGAGACTATAATGAGTAGGGATGAGAGAGATGAAAGTGGCTTTTTCCCGATCGATTATTTCTAATATTTCGACGGGGTCGAATTTCCGGGCCGGGTGAATATAAACTGTACCACCGATATAAGGAAAAATAAAGGAAAAAAAAGTGGAGTTAACGTGGCTGAGCGGCATAATGTTGAGGCAGATATCATTGGCGGTAAATTCAAAATCAACCGCGTTGATCAAATAAAAGGCAATGTAGGATTCATGAGAGCGGACTACACCTTTGGGCTGGCCGGTGGTTCCGGAAGTGTAAAGCAATACCCAGGTATCTTCCGGTTGGACCGAACAATCCGGTTCTCTGTCAGGTGATCCCTTTAATAGTTTTTCGTAGCGTTGGTAACCCTTGATCTCTTTTTCGCCGACAACGATATAGTTTTTAATTTTCGGTAGATCGGTTTTAATCGATGTAATCAATGATTCGAATTCCTCATGGACAAAAAACGCCTGGCTGTCAGCGTGCTCGGCGATGTAGGCGACCTCCCGCGCGGTCAACCGAAAATTGATCGGATTGATAATGATCCCGGTTTTGGCGCAGGCCAGGTACAGTTCCACGATCTCGATGCAATTTTCCAGAAAGCATGAGATCTTATCACCTTTTTTCAGGCCGGACGAAAGAAGGGCGTGGGAAAGTTTATTGACTCGCTGGTTTAACTCGGCGTAGGTCAACTTTCTGGTCCGGTCTTTTAACGCGATCTTATCGGAAAATTTCCGAACATTTACTTTTAAGATCTGGCCCAGATTTAGCCAGGGAGCGGATTTTTTACTCGTCATCAGCTTTCTTTTTCGTGAGATCTTTTAAGGTATTTTTAATTTCTTCGTCAGTCAAATCAGCGATTTTTTTGTTGAGGTTAAAAATAATTGAATATTCCGGCGCGACTTCGATCGTATCAGGTTTCAGTTTTTTGTCTTCGCCATGTTTATCTTCGGCTGAATCTTCATCCAGGAAAAGTGACAGGCTGTAACCGCCGTGATAGGAATTTCGGGTGGCTTTATCCAATCGGCAGTTATAGGTATCGTTGCCGGCGGCGTCATAAAACAGACAAAAACTGTTATGAGCGGCGGCGCCGATAGAAACATCGCTTCGTCGATCGTAAGTATCATCCCCTTCTTTATCAATAAATACGGTCGAGCAGAGGTCCCAGGCCAGGCCCGCGTGAACGCCGATCCAGGAAAGATAATGATCGTTACCGCCTTCTTCCAGAAAAAAACCTAAAGCGGAATGGGCGCTGAATCCCTGCGCGTAACGGGTACCGACGTAGGTGTCGTTATCATCACCGCCGTCAACCAGGATTCCCCAAGCGAAATAATAACCGCCGCCTTGCGAGAAAACACCGGCTTCGTAACGGTCCTGACCGCTGTTATCGATCAGGATACCGAGCCCGCCGGAGCGGGCCAGTCCGGTTTTGCGACTGCCTAATCCGGCCCCCTGGGCAAAACCAACAAAGGTGCCCACGTCAGCCGTGTAACCGCTGGAGTAACGACCGGTGGCATAATAATTATCATCTCCGGTTGCATCAAAAAGTAGTCCCACACCTTTGGTGGAACCGAATCCTTGAGCGAAACCATTAGAACCATAATAATCTTGGCCGGTCATATCGAGTAGAACACCGGCACCGAAAAAACCGGCGCCCTGGCTGTATTCCTGGCCGCGGTAAATGTCATCACCGGCCTGATCATAAAGTAAACCGACTCCCAACAATCCGGTTCCCTGACCCCAGTTCTGGGAAACGTAGTCATCATTCCCGGCCAGGTCAGCCAGGATACCGACCCCGAGCAGGCCGCATCCCTGGCATCCTTGTGTATATGCGGAATAGGTATCATCACCGGCCAGGTCGATAATAAGCGATACGGGCAAATCAAGTGCCGAGGCGCCGGAACTGTTAGCGTAGAAATCATTACCGCCCAGGTCGATGATCACCGCCGCCGGTTCGGTGTATCGATTGACGCCCTGCCCGCCGATAATTATTTTTCCCCACTCGGTGTTTTGCGAAATAATAGTCGGCTTAGCGGCTTTATCTTTCAGGTCGGCCGATAATTTTTCAAGATAATCAGGGTCGAGCAGACAGCTCATGAGCCGGGCTGACTCGAATAATTTTCCGTAATCAACATATTTTGCCAGGCTTAATATTTTTCTGTCTATTTCATTCTCTTTTGCTCTTTCAATCGCATCGGCTACGTAAAAATCAGGCAGATAGTGGTCCGTAAAACGGTAAATATTGTCCGCCAGGAATTGCATGTCTTTTTTGGTCAGGCCGGCAAAAGCCTGATTTCTTAATCCAACGGCCTGGCCCAGTATGGCTTCTATTTGCTTGGCATGTTCTTCCGGCGAGAGACCTGTCCGGATATCAGTAGGTATTTCCTTGCTCGGGACGATATCCAATTTTTTAGCAAGGTGAATGAGTAAAGTTGCCAGGTCAGGTCCTTCTGAATGCAGGGTTTGGCGCAAGTCATTCACCAGATCGGTCGATATTTTTTCTATTTTGAACGGGTCTCGGTGCAGGTATTTCATGTCTTTAAGCCGATAAGCATCTTCCCATTTCTCATCGTCGGTGAACCGCTTGATCAGGTCGTCATATTTTTCCGTGATCCCGGTCGATTCCATGATTTTTCTTACGGTTTTTTCGAAGGGTGTGGTGTATTCTTTCAGTTCCGGGTGGAGCGAATCATTGGTCCAATCTTCGGTTTCTTCCTGTTCGCCCGGGATAGTGCGACTGCCCAGCTTAATGGGAATATCTATCGTTTGGTAATTTTTGACTACATCTATTTTTAATTCCGATGACATTTTTAACTTTTTGACTTGTTCCGGGATCTGCTTCGGAGTGATCACTAGCGGTTGGGCGTCCAGTCGGGCGGTGACGACATCATTGGATCGCAAAATACTTAATTGGATAATGTCACCCGGTTGATTCTCTTTGATATACCGGCCTAATGTGGCATTAGGTGAATCATCATCACCGGCGAAAATTTTTTCGTCGTAAGAAACCAGGACGTCATTGTCTTGTAATCCGGATTCCTGAGCCGGGGTATCAGGTAAAACCACGGTGAATTCAACGCCTTTCTGATTTTCGGGTCCACCCAGTGGAGTTAAATCTTTAACGGCTTTTAACTGGACGCCCATCCAGGCTGATTGTTTGGTCGGCGTTATTGTTTTCGGCTGGAAGACCGGTGGTTTTTCGATCCGGGCCGGAACCGGCGCTTTGGTTAAGATGAGCAAAAGATCACGGGTGATGATCTTTTTACTGGCCGCGATCCGGATGACTTTATTGAGGGGCGTATTTTCTAAGAATTTGTCGTATTCCGTTGAGAATTCACCTTCGGTTGGTTCGGCTTTTCGGTCACCCTGGGTGAGAGTAATGTTTTTTTCCGGTTGGCTGATCTGCAATTCAACAGTTTCATCCGGGGAAAAAGAATTGAATTTGATCAGGACGTCGGTCAGCGAAT
>DAOWBV010000120.1 GCA_030633885.1 Planctomycetota bacterium | reverse complement strand
TTGGGGGCATATTTTTCCTGAAGACGGCGTACCTAAGGCGGAAAGACTGGATAAGTTTTATTTTATTGATCCTGATGGCAAAGAGATGCCCTTAGGAATAAAGCCAAAGAAAGAAGGCAAGGGAATTGAGTCTGTTAAGGCAAAGTTAGAAAAAGAGGGAACTTATCTTGCCGTGCTCAAACAGAAATCAGGATTCTCGTGCAAAACTACCAAAGGTTACCTCTTTGGTAAATCCAAAAAGGAATTAAAGGGAGTGCTTGAATCCAAGTGGTCTGAAGGTTCGGCTAAAACAATTATTAATGTCGGTTCTCCACAGGGCAAAGGTTTCCAGCAAGAGATTGACCAGCGTTTCCAGATAGTACCATTGGATGATCCGGGTAAACTGAAGGAAGGCGATTATTTCCGGGTAAAAATAGTCTTTAAGGATACACCCAAAGGGCACAAGGCAAAGTTCGTCTATGCCACATATGTCGGTTTTTCTGACGAGAAAGATACCTATTGCTATGCTACTAAGCCAGACAAAAACGGAATTGCCAAGATAAAAATTATGAAGCGGGGGATTTGGCTTATCTATGCTTTTGACGAAATGCCTTATCCTCGCCCGGAAGAGGCTGATAAGTACTCTTTTGTCAGCACTTTGACTTTTGAAATAAAATAATCAGAAGCAGTCTCATGAAAAAAGGTTTTTTCATATTTCTTCTTTGCTCTTTCATCTTAGTCAGTCAAAGCAACCTGTGGGCACATAGTGTCGTTTATGAGGTTAAAGAGATAAGCGGCATTACCATTAAAGTTGAGTATGACGATGGTGAGCCAATGAGTTATGCGGAGGTGTTGATTTATTCTCCTGTGGATGAAGAAATAGAATATCAAAACGGCCGTACTGATAAACGAGGTTGTTTTTCTTTTCTTCCTGATCAACCGGGCGAATGGAAAATAATGGTTGATGATGGAATGGCTCATGGTATTGTTGCGAAAGTTCTGGTTGAAGAAGGGATAACGGTAAAAATTCTTCACCACGGTTTTCCTCGTTGGCAGAAGTTAATAACAGGTATAAGTATTATTTTGGGGTTGACAGGTTTATTATTTTACCTGGTTGCCCGAAAAAGAACTCATGGTTCGTGATTCGCTGTTAGTAGTTTGCTAACTTAGAGTGATGATTCAACGAACCATGAATAACGGAGGATATTTTATGCACATACCAGATGGTTTTTTGGATGCCAAGACCTGGATAAGTTTAAGTGCAATTTCGGCTGGGGTGGTTGCAATCAGCGTGGCCCGGGCGAATAAGAAACTGGGCGAGAAACATATTCCCTTGATGGGAATTATGTCTGCTTTTATCTTTGCCGCTCAGATGCTTAATTTTCCGGTCGCCGGTGGA
Source organism: Planctomycetota bacterium (assembly GCA_030633885.1). Classification (GTDB taxonomy): domain Bacteria; phylum Planctomycetota; class MHYJ01; order JACQXL01; family CAKKQI01; genus DAOWBV01. The sequence goes on along the minus strand of DAOWBV010000120.1, from coordinate 5,034 downwards.
ACTTCCGGTCATTTTATGGGTGGTGTTCTGGCGACTATCCTGTTAGGACCTTTTGCCGGAGTATTGATAATGACCACTGTTTTAATTGTCCAATGCTTCATTTTCGGTGATGGCGGTATTACCTCTTTAGGAGCTAATGTTTTTAATATGGCGGTGATCGGTTCAGTTCTTGGATACCTTATTTATTTTACCTTTTATAAAATCATTAAAGGGAAAACAGGTCGGTTTATCGGTGCTTTTATTGCCGCCTGGAGTTCTATTGTGCTGGCGGCCGGTTTTTGCGCACTTGAATTGGCTATTTCCGGTACCAGTCCTTTAAAAGTCACTTTAACAACAATGCTCGGGGTGCATTGCATTATCGGTATCGGCGAAGCAGTGATTACTGTCGCCGTCATCAGTTTTGTCTTAGCTACCCGTTCAGACCTTTTGGAACTGGAAAAAATATAAAAATGTTGTGACCGTTAGTTCCGTTAAATGGATCAAACGGACTAAACAAATAAAGGGGTCAATATGAAAAAGATAATCTTTATCGGATTGGGCATTTCGCTTGTCTTGGCTATATTCCTATCACCCTTTGCTTCGTCCTCACCGGATGGATTGGAAAAAGTGGGAGAAGGCAAAGGATTTATGGATAAAGCTGAATCTTTCATTGCCGGATTAATCCCGGATTATGCGTTTCCGGGAATTGAAAACGAAATAATAGCCACGGCTCTGGCCGGGATGATCGGAGTTCTTATTGTCTTTACGCTAACTTATATATTGACAGTCGTTATTAAAAGAAAGAAACAATCACAAATCAATAAGTGATAAATTAGATTATGGAACATTCTTTTATTGATAAATATAGCGATCGAGACAGTCTGCTTCATCGGTTAGATCCGAGGGTAAAAATTATTTGTTTAGTGGGGTTTATTATTTTGATGGTGCTGACGCCACCGCAATACTTTCATGTTTTCGGTCAATATTTTCTGGTGGTCGTTGCTCTGTTAGCGATCAGTCGTATCCCTTTCTGGTTTTTCATAAAACGGTCATTGATAGTTATTCCCTTTGTGATAGCGATCGCTTTTTTTATTCCTTTTTTCAAGGAAGGCCGAACAGCTTTTATTCTGGATTTATGGTTATTTAAATTAAGTGTGAGCTATGAAGGAATCTTGATATTCTGGAATGTGCTGGCCAAAGCCTGGCTTTCAATCATGGCTCTTATTTTGCTATCCGCGACCACCAAATTCAGTCGATTGCTTAAGGGGCTGGAAAAACTAAAGTTTCCTAAGGTACTGATCATGAATCTTTCTTTTATGTATCGGTATTTATTTTTAATTACGGATGAAGCTCAGCGGATGGGCAGAGCCAGAAATATGAGGTATTTTGGCGGTCAATTTTTCCGGCAGCTGAAAGTATTGGGCAATATGATCGGCAGTCTTTTTATCAGATCTTACGAACGGGCGGAAAGGGTTTATGCCGCTATGTGCGCTCGCGGTTTTGACGGGACAGCGCGGACAATTAATCCACTCAAGATCCAAGTACGAGATTTGTGTTTTACCGTTATTTTTTCAGCTATTTTAATGTTTATCTTTGTCGGATGGTATATTTAGCAAATGAATAATATAATTGAAGTAAAAAATTTGGATTTTGTTTATCCGGATGGCACCCGGGCTTTAAAAGATATTAATCTGATTGTTCCGTCAGGGCAATCCATCGGAATTATTGGGCCTAACGGGGCGGGAAAATCAACCTTTTTATTGCATCTGAGTGGTATTCTTCAGGGTAAAACCGGCCAAATTGTCATTGATGGTGTTAATATTGATAGTAAGAATCTCAAAACTATCCGACAGAAAATTGGTTTTGTTTTCCAGAACCCGGATGATCAACTTTTTATGCCCACCGTTGCCGAAGATATTGCTTTCGGTCCGCTTAATTTAAGTATTTCCAAGGGTGAAATACCGGAGTTAGTTAAAAAGGCTCTGGCGAGTGTTAAGTTAAATGGTTTTGAAGGGCGTTCTTCTCATCATCTCAGTGCGGGAGAAAAGAAACGAGTGGCTTTAGCCACCGTATTAGTAATGACCCCGAAAATTTTAATTTTCGATGAACCCTCGGCGAATCTGGATCCGCGTACCAGGCGGGAGTTCATAAAGCTAATTAAAAATATTACCGCTACCAAGATTATTGCCAGCCATGATTTGGCAATGATAGAAGAAATCACTGATCAGACTATTGTCATTTACCAGGGAAAAAAAGCCGCCGAAGGGTTAACTAAAATCATTATTAATGATCATTCGTTATTAGAATCATTCGGGTTTTAATCATGGCCGGCGGGACGATCCTGCTCTGCGGTATCGCCATAAAATTTCTGGGATTATGACGTTATTCCCGACTATGATCGGAGTTTGTTGACAAGGCAGATTACGCGGGTTATAATACATTATATAAACTCTGATTATAAGATCATGGTCCTAAAGAAAAAAGCAGTTAATAAAGAACCGACCGATGTTATTCTTGACAGCATCGCCGACGGTGTTTTTACCGTCGATCGGGACTGGAACATCACCTCTTTCAACCGGGCCGCGGAAAAAATAACCGGCGTTTCCCGCCGTCACGCCATCGGCCAAAAATGTTTTGATGTTTTTCGCGCCAATATCTGCCAGACCACCTGCGCTTTGCGTCAGAGTATGAAGACCGGTCAGGAAGTGATCGATTTCCCGGTTAATATTCTCAGGGGTGACGGCAAGACCATTCCTATTTCCATCAGTACGGCCGTTCTTCGGGATAAGAAAAAGAAGATCATTGGCGGGGTGGAGACTTTCCGGGACCTGTCGGCGATCGAAGAACTGCGTAAGAAAATCACCGGTCAGTATACTTTTGAGGATATCATCAGCAAGAATCACGAAATAAAAAAGATATTTGATATCCTGCCGGACATTGCCCAGAGCGACAGCACGGTCCTGATCGAAGGACCGAGCGGTTCGGGCAAGGAGCTTTTCGCGAGGGCGATCCATAATCTCAGTCATCGTAAACAAAAACCGTTCGTGGCGGTCAATTGCGGGGCCTTGCCGGATACACTGCTGGAATCAGAGCTTTTCGGCTACCTCCAGGGCGCTTTTACCGACGCCAAAAAGGACAAGCCGGGCCGTTTCGCGCTGGCCCGCGGAGGGACTATTTTACTTGATGAGATCGGTGATATTTCGCCGGCCCTGCAGGTAAAATTGCTACGGGTGATCGAAGAAAGAGAATACGAACCGCTGGGGGCGACCGCACCGGTCAAGTCCGATGTCCGGATCATCGCCACGACCAATAAAAACCTGACCCGGCTGGTCGAAGAGAAAACTTTCCGGGAAGACCTTTATTACCGGATCAACGTGGTCAGTATGTTTCTGCCTCCTTTAAGCGCCAGACGCGAAGATATTCCTTTATTGACCGATCATTTTATCAGGGTGTTCAATCTGGCTAAAGGAAAAAGGATCGAAGGGGTTTCTCCGGAAGTGATGGATATTTTAATGAAGCATGATTTTCGGGGGAACGTCCGCGAACTGGAAAATATTATCGAACACGCCTTTGTTCTCTGCCGGGAAGGCCGGATAGAAGTAGATTATCTGCCCAAAGAATTAGTCAGAAAATATCAATCGGCAGGTAAAGCGCATTCAGTCAAATCAAGCCATAAATTGAAACAAGCCGAAGCCAATACTATAGTCGAGGTGCTAAAACGGCACAACGGGAACCGCACCTTAACTGCCAAAGAATTAGGAATCGATAAAAGCACCCTCTGGCGCAAGTTGAAAAAATACCGGATCACCTCTCCGGAATAGAATTGCAATATTGCAATCATATGTTGCAATGCGTTGCAATAACGCAACAAATCCCTGATTTTAATCCTCATTATTTTTCACCCGCTTGTTAATTTATTTCCTTTATTTTCAACCAGTTATGACTTATTAATGCTTATAAGCGAACTTTGGCACGCTGATTGCTATGTAGGGTAGAGGTTTTAATATGAAGATTGCGATTCCGCTTTTTGGAGACAGAGTTTCGCCGCGATTTGACTGCGCGTCTAAATTACTGATCGCTACAGTGGAGAAGAGCAAGGTCATTGATCGAAAAGAATTATTTATTGAAAATTTTTCTTTTTCTGAAAGGCTGGAAAATTTTGGTGGAATGGGAATTAATGTGTTAATTTGCGGCGCGATCGATAACTTCTCAAACCACTATTTAACAGATCATCATATAAAGATTATATCATGGGTTACCGGCGATGCCCAAGAGTCATTGGGATTATTTTTGTCCGGTGATTTGAAACCCGGTTATATCAGGAATCTTGGTAGATGCCACAAACGCCGGCGATTCCGTAAGCGAAGAGGTCAATCTGGCTCAAGATGGTAGTCATGGAAAGGATGTGAAATATGCCAAGAAGAGATGGAGCCGGGCCGCCCGGTGGTAGAGGTTTTGGCCGAGGGCAGGGCAGAAGCGGTGCAGGAAGAGGTAGGGGAAAGAGAGGTGGTCCCGGAACCGGTCCGGGAGGTTATTGCGTTTGTTCTTCTTGCGGTTATAAAGAACTTCACCAAGCCGGTATTCCTTGTGCTTCTGTTAACTGTTCGAAGTGTAATGTTGCTATGATCAAAGGATAAAATTATTGATTTAATGTTTTGTTTAAAAGGAGGTGATTAAGATGCCAGGTGGAGACAGAACCGGTCCTCGTGGAATGGGTCCGGCAACAGGCAGAGCGGCTGGGTATTGCGCTGATTATTCGGTGCCCGGTTATATGAATCCTGGTCCTGGTCGTGGTTTTGGCCGCGGTTGGGGTCAAGGCATGGGCTGGGGCCGTGGTGGTCGTGGTTTTGGACGAGGAATGGGTCGAGGACCTCGTTGGGCGTATCCTTACGAGGAGGCGCCATTTTCTTATTATCCGCCGGAATTATCCGCGAAGGACGAGGCGGGCATGCTGAAAAACCAGGCCGAGGCCTTAAAGCAGGCGCTGGATAATATTCAGAACCGTATCAGTGTGCTGGAAAAAGGAAAGAGTGAGAAAACCGAGTAAGGCGGGTT
>DAOWBV010000066.1 GCA_030633885.1 Planctomycetota bacterium | reverse complement strand
TATTATTTTGTGCGCCTGGGCCAGTTGGTACAACATCTGGGGACACCATCTTTACGTCCCGCGCTTTATGCAATACCTACCGATATAACGCCCCTTAGAGAAAAAGTTACCGCGGCAGCGATAAGTCCGGATCGAAATGGAAGTTTAGGGTAACGGAATCATGGAGGGTCTCTTTAGACTTATTGCCGAGGTAACAATCAGCCGAAAAAATGAAGGCCTGATCGGACGGGTTCTGGCGGGCCCAGGGGATGGTGATTATTTTCGTCTCCCCCGCTTTCAGGGTGATGATCCGATCAGGTAGTTTTTTATCGACCACTGATTTGATTATAATATTCTGTTCATCAACATTCCCCGGATTCCGCACGGTCAGGATAAAATCCAGTGATTTTTTACCCAGTATCGCTTCGGAGGTTTTAATATTAACTATTTCAACGTGTCTGATCTCATCTCCGGTCACCTCGATCTTTTTAAAGGCGATATTATTTTTGATGTTAGTCTCCCGTGCCTGGAGTTCCAGGCTGACGGAAGCGATATAGGTACCGGTAATGCCTGGTGAATCCGTTATTAGATTAACAGAAAATGATCCGGCGACATCCAAAGCCGGAACCCGGATCCATTCGGCTCCGTTTTTCAGGACAACTTTGTTATTTAAATGCACCTGTAACCGGTTCGGGATGAGTCTGGTATTCCCCTGATTTTCCACGGTGACGGTGATATAGACGGTTTGGCCCGGGGCCGGTTTTTCCGGATAGACGGTAAACTTACTGATGGCCCGGTCACTCAATTGGGAATCGCATTTTTCCAAGGCCTTGACCGGGTCAACTATCCCGGCTTTAAAGAAAGGATAGAAATTTTCTATCTGGATCGGACTGGCGGTCTGTTGGAGGATCTGTTTTACCCGGTCCGGGGTCAGTTGCGGATTTTTGAGTAAAAGTAATCCGGTCACCCCGGCAACGACCGCCGTAGCGCTGGAACTCCCGCTCAGCCAGCCGAATTTATTGCCGGGCAGAGAAGAATAAACTGAAGACAGCGCGGCCAGATTCGTCTGCGGGGTGATGTTGGCATTATGCGTGATCATTCCATTCGTCCCGACATCAGTCACGGAAATAACGTGATCATAATAAGCCGCCGGATAAAAATCCTGGTTGGCGCCGACCGCGTTTCCGGAAGAAGCAATGATGACACAACCTTTTTTATGGGCGTACCGGATCGCCTCTTTTAAAGTTCGCGACCCCATCCAGCTACCGATGGGGATACAGATAACGCGGGCCTGGTTGTCCGCCGCCCAGATGATCCCCTGCGCTAATACCGCGTGGCTGGTCCAACCAAACATCGGTTCGGCCACCCGCACCGGCACGATCCTGGCCTCAGGATAGATCTTGAATATCACTCCGGCAACCAGGGTTCCGTGCCCCCTGATATCCTTGACATCTTTACCGGGATCCCTCTCATCCCCAAGAAAATCAGCGCCCGGCAACAATATTTTCGCTTTTTTAAAATATTTATTCTCCGTATCGACCCCGGTATCCAGTACCGCGATAATTATTTCCTTTTCAGGTTTTTCCGGGGGCGTCATTTTCCAGGTGTTTTCCAGATCCAGCATTTCTATCAGACCATCCGCCGCCTGGAAAAAATCAGCGTAATTGACCTGTTCCTTAGCCTGAGAAGATTCTTCCTGAGCCATTAGCATCACTGAAAAAATCGGGCCTAACAGAAAACAGAAACATAAAACAGTCAAAACTAAGCTTCTATTCATATACTTGCACCTTTAACCTTTCATCTTTAACCCAATGTCGTTAAGTTTAATCCTGTAGCTGCTGGGCTTGCCCCAGCCATATTTATCTTTCCGCGTTATATTGATTCTGGCGACCATTCCGCCACAGGACGGATCCGCCTCAGGCGGAAAAGGTCGCCGCTACACCAGAAAATTAGCGTTCTGTTCCTTAACTTAATACCATATGCCTTTAACCTTATTTCTTCGTAAACGTGCCGCCATTCTGCTCGGCCAGCATTTTCATGAACGCCTCGCCCTTTTGGCGCATTTCTTCCGTGCTATGAGGGTTCGACATAGCGGTCGTATCCGTCGCCCATAACCCAATGGTATTAATGACCACTTTTTTACCGCGATTCCATTTTTTGACCGCCGCTAAAATCGCTTTGGGCTCGGTCTGTTTACCGCGGTTCGGCAACCCGTCAGAAACAAAGAAAACCACGGTGTGCTCACTATTCGAACCGATGATCTTGAATGTCTTTTCCAGGGCGTCATAAATATTAGTGTAATAATCCGACTTCTGGACATTAAGCCAATTGATCACCTTATCCTTTTCAGCGCTGCCGGAAGCGAATTTTTTACGCCAGACCAGGGCCATTTCATTGTAAGTTATTATATTGTACAGCACGGTCCGGTCTAATTGGCTGATGGCCTTTAGCAATTCTTGTTTGGCGACATCCAATTTAGTCAAGGTTTCTTTACCAGATGTTTTCACTCCCATGCTGAAACTGGTATCGAGCACAAAAATTATTTTTTTCTCGTGCTGACTGATTGGAATATCATAAAAACTATTCTTTTCCCTTTTTGCCTTTGCCCCGCCGGCTTGCCCGGATGTCACCACTATCCGGGGACGGTCACCTTTACTAACGATCGGTTTTATTTTTTCCTTCGCCGCCGCGGTGTTTAAGATATCCACCGTGAATGTCCGGGCCAGCGGATTAAGATAGTTGCCGTTAAGATCGATCGGACCCCGGGCGTTTTCATATTTATAAGAGGCGATCGTGTCGCGATCACTGTAAATATAAACAACCATGGTAATCTGCGGGTCTTGAGGATACCAGGCCGGATAAAATTTTATTTCCGGGTGGGTTAATCCCTGGTAAAGCGCGTTTTCGGCGTCGTTATATTCTTTCCAGATCCCGCCCCCTAACTGGTATTCCGGTCCGCTCGTCTCACCGGTCGAATCAAGCATCCGGACCCGGACTTCGTATTTTTTGGGAGTCATGGAAATCGGGAATTTGAAATTAAACTGAAAGTATCCGGTCGGAATAATGGCCATTTTTTTATTGGCGGAAAGATGCGGTACCAGCGTCGCCGGGTCAGTTGTCGAGTTCTTAGCGACCAGCGGCACTGCCCGGACTTCCATTTTCACCGGCGCCAACCAGACAGGATTGGTAAAACAGCGGTATTCATCAGGGTGGTACTTCATATCTTTGCTTGATTTAGTGAACCCGCCTAAATAAAGAATCTGAGTTTCGGTCAACCGCGGCCGACCTTTGATCAGTTCTTTTGTCTCGTATTGTTTTCGCTGGGGCGGGACCGGTAATTGCATCAGCGGTTTGGGCACCTGGACGCCGTTAATGGTCTCAGTTTCCGGCAGGCCACTTTCACCGACATGATAAACATCGATCAGATCTACTTTTTGCCCGAAATCTTCGGTATTGTCCCAGCGGTATTTAATCATTAAATTACTCGTCGTCGCCGGCAGGTACCGGGCCGAATCACCTGAAGCTATGGTCGCTACGGTCGTGTCTATCCCCGGCCCCCGGCTCTGCTCCGCGCGCACCAGCAGAGTCCGGCCGCCATCCAGATTTCCTTCACCGCCAATCAGCCCATTACCGTTTTCCCAGATAATTTCTTTATCATGCCACTTCAAAGTTTCCGAATTAAATTTTCCATCATCATCCAGCATGAATTCTACCAACGGACCATCGGTAGTAATACATTGTCCCCGGTGCAAACCGTCAACATCACTCCCCAGCACATAAGTCCGTTCGCGGGCGTAAGCGTTATCATAGATCTTATTTTCACTAACCTTGATCTGAGAAGCGCTTTTACATAAGACCCCATCGCTGTAATTAAAATTGCCGTGAGCATCGCTACCCGCGTAAAAAAAGCTTTTGCGAATGAACTTTTGTTTGGGTGTTTTTTTGAACGAATACCGGAACCCCCGCTGAACCAAACCCATCCATGAAAGCAACCCCTCCCCTAATTCCCGATGCCAGCTTAAATTCGGATGCCAACGGGTGTTCGGCAAAGAAATCTTAATTTCGCCTTCGATCTTTTCCCGGGCGTCGGGCAATTCTTTATTTTTATTCCAACTGTTCTGGCGCGCCGTTTCTGAGCGCATCCCCGTCCACGGTCCCGGTTGATCACTACCCGAAAAATTATCATGACTGAAAGTTTCATCTAAAGAAACCGCCAAGGCAAGAAACTCCCGTGAATCAAAAGGATTTAATTTCCGGAAAAGTTCCGGCCTGACCCCGGAACGGATATATTTTACCGGGTCGTTCCAGGATTGAAAACCGCGAAAGATAAACTGTTTGGCTTTATTAAGGTTCTTTTTTCTTTCATTATGATCCGGATATCCCAGGGCCCGCCGGAACATCGGATCATCCCAGCCCATACTATCATGTAACGGATGTGCTGAAATGGACTTAGCCATTTCATTATGCATTTTTTTCATTACCTTATCAAGCGTGTTCTCATTCCTCTCATTAAGAGCTATCCCGACATTCGACTCAGGCATGACTATTTTTCCGATAAATTTGACTGCCCCATCAAGGTCTAATTCCCACTTGCCGCCGAGCTTGACCTTTTCGGGCAAGGCCCGTCTTACGGCGGATTCTCCGTGCCGCCGCCCGCCATGCCAGGGACCTTCGAAACGACGGGGATATTCGTACACCAGCAAGTGCGAGCTGTTCAGCCAACTGCGGAACCCCATGTGCTCGGTATTCAAACTCACCTCCTGGGCGCCGGTCTTTTCGCCGAACCAGGTTTTCAAAACATCATATTCGCTACCAGGGTCCTGCATTTTTTCTTTATAAGGACCGACTTCAGGAATATCGTGATCAGAGAAAAAACAATTATGATCTGTCGAGAAGATTTTATTACTGCCCTGGAGATTTGTCCGCTCTATCGTATCCGTCATGCCCACCGCGTAAGCACAGTGTTCAACCATGCGCAACGGCCCGCCGTAAGCCAGCCGGGGTTCGATCAAGCTGGTGGTATATTCGCTCATGGTATGGTTATGGATATCATAATAACGGTCCGCCTGATTAAAAGACGGCAAGCCGCCATCCTCTTTTTTACCGACCTTGACCTTGAGCATTTTTGTGACCGGATATACGGCGACAATTTCCTTATTCGTCTCTTTGTCTGTTTTTTTCTCCTTGTCCCAACCACTACCGCCTTTTTTAATAAACCAGCGCTGGTAACTGACATAAGTGGAGATATAAACATCGCCGGCGACGTTTTGAAGAGGCCCCTCTGTGCCGATAAACTTGGTTTTGGGGATGAGTAAGATGCGGTGCCAGCCGGGCTCGGTGATGGGTTTGGGATGACCAGATTTCTTATTTACTCTTATAATCCCATCTCTTATTTCATCAACATCAGTTATCTTATTTCCAAATTCGTCTTCTATTTTAATACCCTTCTTTACCTGGGGTGGGGTTTTATCAGTATCGTGGTAAAGAATATTAAGTTTTCCACCTCTTTTGTCATTATTTTGTCCTGGTTTCCAGCCATCTTCAAAGCTCCAGTCACTGGTGGCGCTTTCAGGATTAGCCACGATAAATTCGCTCAAATACAAACCGGTACCCTTGTCGACACCGGCTACTTTCCGGCGCCAGTAAATTTCAGGCAAAAAAAGCAGGACAGGGATACTGTCCCGATCCGGCGCCAGATACCAGGGCGCGTCAGTAATGATCTCCTGCGCCTCAGCCACATCAGCATAGGTCGTCCGCGCCACTCCGTTCGGCTCCGCGTATTCAACATTTTCTTCTCGATTTAATTCCTCTGTAATACCGATTACTGATAACCGGTCACCGGTTACCGGGAAAGAATAAACGTTCAACGCCCTTATTTCTTCCTTAAACTCTACATCATATTTATCTTCTAACGATTTAATAGCCGCCGGATCCGAAGTCTTGAACTTAACTAAATATTCTTTAACAATGGTCGGTCGCCCTTTAGGGTGACGACATGGTGTAGCGGAAGACTTTAGTCTTCCAGCCTCTTTAAATAAAAACCTACTTGCTTCGCCGGTAGGCGGGAAGGTTTCCGCTACATATCCCGGCGTAACGTTTAAAATTAAAACTACTGCTATAATAACTAAAATAATCTTACTCACTTTCATTACTCTTTTCCTTCCATAAAATCTTACAACCATAACCTATTTTGCTCTACGCTCTTGGCTCTCTGCTTCTTCAACCTGTTATTCAACCCGAAACAAATAACAGCTCCCTCCACTGCCAACTGCTATTTTTTTTCCGTCAGATGAAAATTTCAGCCCCCCGATTTTAGCATGAAGATCAACCCCATAAAAAAACTTCTGTTTTTCTACATCGAAAATAACAAAATATCCGTCGTCCTTACCAACTGCATGATAAGGATTAAAAAAATCAATAACCCGGCCACCTGATGGAATATTTGGCATCCATGCTAACTCCATAGGTTTATATAAAATCCAAAGCCCTTTCTGGGCTCTTCCGTCACCTTTATCATTCATTTTCTTATAACCTTCAAAAAGTATTTTTTTTCCGTCTTGCGAAAAATAAAATCTGAAATTTTCCAAAATGGATCCATCTTTTAATTCCCTGATCTTTTTACCGCTCAATAAGCTATACTGAATGATCTTGCCTTCATCGATAAATATCTCCGGCTGGGTTTCTCTGCCATCACCCGCAAAAGGATAAGCAATACTGATATAAACAGACTGACTATCCGGAGCAAAACTTGCCCAATATATTTTGCTACGATGACCATCTTTTTTTAATGCGTATTTCAGTCCCCACGTCCCTGTATCCCAAATCATCAGCTTCCATTCACCGTCAGTATGGGTTAACAGATATTTTCCATCCGGCGAAAAACTTATCCGGTCAACGCTCATACCCATTTTGTCATGACCGGTCGGACCATCCCAATCCTGATCATCAGTATCAACATAAAGGGTTTTGATCAGATTACCATCCGGGACGGAACGGATATCGACCCGGGAACTTTTCCCTTCTTCGGACTGGGTATGGGCCAGCATCTTGCCACTGGGATGAAAGGCCAACGGACCAACACCGCCATGCTCCCACTGTCGGACCAGACTCAAGTCGTTCCCATCCCTGATCTGGATACCGCTGGCGCTTAAGGCAATATATTTCCCGTCATTTGAATAGTCGAGATGATAAATAAACTGCCCTTTAAGATGACAGGTAGCGATCAGACGTTCCCGGATCTGTTGCTCGTTCTCGGCCTGTCTCTGCTCGTAAGCGCGATCGCTTTCGAGTTCATCCCCAAAATACAGCCAGACCGCGCCGATAACCAAGACCACCAAAACCAAACAAATACTAAGAATAATTAATGCTTTTTTCATATTTTTAGCCACAGATAAACCCCGTATAAATCCTGCCGGATCCTACGGGGCAGGCACAGATGCACACAGATTCAATTTTATTTCTTTTCCCCCGGCACTTCCACGCCTGATTTTTTCGAGGCGACCTTCTTTTTAAACCTTCTCATAAGAATAAAGAAAAGAATGAGCGGAATTAAATAAACACCGAAGTCCCCACCTATTTTTGTACCGTAAACGAAAGGCTCAATCTTCGGGTGATTGAATATTGAGTTGGTCATGTAAAGCTTAGCCGCCAACAGGACCGATATCGCTAAAATAGCCACGAGCGGCCCGTTAAAACAGGGACGCCTCAGAATTAAGTTAAGCAGCGCCGCGATCCCCATCATCATGAACCCGACAATAATATAAAGCCAGAAAAGTACTTGATTCAAATCATCATATGAACGGCCGTTTTCATCATTGACCGTTATTTTTTGAGAAGGCCCAAGCTGTAAGGAATTAGCAATCTGTAAAAGAAGCGGGCTTTCATCTTCGTCGAAGTGCTGAGTTAAGATAAATCCGAAGACGTCTTTTGCCTGACCGACATAACCGATCATCTTTACTTTTGCTTTATCAGGAAACTCAAAATCTACTTCCATCTTCCATGATCGCCCGGCAATCGGGATATCAGACCGTTCGTATTTAACATTATTAAATCTAAGGCCTTTCTTTATGAGGCCCTGTTCCAATCCGTGAATAAATCCTTTAATGAACTCTTCCTGGGGACCGTCGTTACTGCGCGGCAAGGGCCCAAGAATAAGCGACACGATACTTTCCATTTCTTCATTAAAGCAAAGAAACATGACCCGATCTTTGTCCGGAGATATAAAATACCACTCATAATCCGGGTTTAAGGCGCTGATCGAACAGTCATATTTTTCAATGTGCAACCGGCCATCGATGATCCATTCCTGAGGTACCGGTTTCATTTCGTTGAACGACTGAGCCATGATATCCGGACAAAAACATATCACCGCTAGAACCACATAAACAAGCAAGCATTTCTTTTTCATATTATTTAACAGCGGGATTTAGCCCCGTAAAATCGCTGTGCGACCACGGGGCGCAGCGGATTAAACAGACCTGCCTCGCCCTGTACCCAACGCGGTACGGGGCCTGCCACAGACGGGTCAGAATTTAATCATAAATTACCAAAACAAACCGGGCTTGTACACATTTTTCCGGGCAGATGCACAACAATTTGTGGAGGATTAAGCCCAAAAATGGGTTCGTAAAAATTAACTTATGGCCACATGCGGAAAAAACAAAGATATAACTGATTATACAGCAGAGGGTTATACGGAGCAGTTTATTTTTGTGTCGCAAAACGACACTTACTGGCATGCAAATTGCTCTAAACTACACTAAATGCAGTATAATTTGGTCTTTCAGGAGGGAAAATGGGATGCGGCGAAAGAAAGTAGTACGAAAAAGGAGACGGCTGCGTTCTGTTCGGGTAATCAATATCAGGCAATTGGCTAAGTTTTTGGGCATGGGTGGTCAGGGAGATGGGAAAAAACTTGTCCCGCAAAAGACGTAAACATTGTAAGAAAAGGTGATTCTTAACCATTTCTGACCAGAAAAAGATTGGATCCGCTTGCCCCGATACGATCGGGGCCTGCCCCTCAAGGTTAGTTATTAAGAAAAAATCCGTGTTTATCCGCGTTTATCTGCGGCTAATTCCCCCAAAAAAAAATATTTTTATTGAAAATAGTTTTCAGCCATTTTGGCCCGAAATTTGACCCCGAATACAGGCCTATTTATGTCATTTAGTGTCGTTTGATGTCGTTTGGCGTCAGTCAGTGTCGTTTCGCGACACCTTTTTTCACCCCGAATTTCAGCCATTTTGAGCCCGAAAATAATAAAAAATTTTATCCTTGACACGCTTGCTTTTTGAAGGTAAATTACCAACATCAACAATTGGCCATGCCACCTAAAGGATTTCTAACACATCTTTTTTCAAATAGGAGGGGTACTATGAAGTCATGTCGTAAGATAAGTCTCGCTCAGGTCGGCCTGGTGTTTTTTGTTTTTGCTCTTTTCCTGTTTTTCTCTGCCGGTTCTGTTTACGCCTACCCTGAGCAATCCGACAGCAAAGGTGAACATGGCATCACCGCCACCATCACCGGCCCTCTCAGTTGGGCGGCTGGACAATCTTATACCATTAAACTCAAGGGTGAAATCCCGAATGGAGCCGATTTTTCCATTTATCAATGGCGGTTGTATGAGAATGTCACTCAAGGGGTCAGGTCTTGAAAACGGAAAATAACGTATAAAAAACTTGACAAATTTAATTAATCTGATACTATCCTTTCATTATGGCTCGACCCTGGCGAATACAATATCCGGATGCCGTTTATCACGTCATGTCCCG